>CAJXAU010000462.1 GCA_913050205.1 uncultured Verrucomicrobiota bacterium | reverse complement strand
TGGCATCCGCCGCCATGATGGCCGGCATCGCGTGCCAATGATCGGGCGTACCGATAACGACCGCATCGACCGATTTGTCGTTGATAATGTTCCGAAAATCGTTGTGAGCCTTGCATCCGTGTTTCTCACCGTATCGGCCGGCGACACGCTTGACTGCTTCGTCCAGACGCACCCTGGCCACCTCTGCGATGGAGGTTACCCGGCAGTCCGCTTGGCCAAGGAAGAAATTCAGGTGGCTCGAATTCATGCGGCCGAAACCGATGAAACCAAGGTTTACCCGATTGCTTGGCTTGTTTGCCCAAGCGTTGGACGAGATAATATTGGGAGCCACGACTGCCGTCGCGGCGGTCGAACGAATAAATTGACGACGTGAAAGTTTCATAACCGTATAGTAACACGGGAATTGGACGCTTTCAAATGGCCGGAGTCAAGATTCCGTTAATGACACACAAAAGACAAAAGAGGACTAGATATTCGTCAGGAGGTTTAATAGGCTCAGACCAAGCGGCCTCCATGCCGCACCCATGAAAGCACTGGTCAAAAAAGAACCTAAGGAAGGTCTGTCGCTGGAAATCGTACCCGAGCCAAAACCGGGGCCAAGCGACGTTCTCATCAAAATCAGCCATACCGGGATTTGTGGCACCGATCTACACATTTACAAGTGGGACGATTGGGCCAGCAAAACGGTCCCCACCCCCATGGTCGTCGGACATGAATTTGTCGGTGAAATCGTCGAGGTGGGCGAAAACGTCCGCGACTTTCGTGTGGGCGAGATCGTCAGCGGCGAGGGGCACGTGGTGTGCGGGCATTGCCGTAACTGCATGGCTGGTCGGCGGCATTTGTGCAACGACACGGCCGGCATCGGCGTCACACGGCCGGGGGCGTTTGCCGAGTACATCGCGCTGCCGCAGACGAACGTGTGGGTGCACAAGCCGGAGATTGATCGCGAGGTGGCGTCCATCTTTGATCCGTTCGGCAATGCAACGCATTCTGCGCTGAGTTTTCCGGTGTTGGGCGAGGATGTGCTGGTGACGGGCGCGGGGCCGATTGGAATTATGTCCGCCGCTATCGCCCGCCACGCCGGTGCGCGGCACGTGGTGATCACCGACTTGAACGAATACCGGCTCGGCTTGGCCAAGCGCATGGGCGTGACGCGTGCGGTGAACGTGGCCAGCGAAAAACTGTCTGATGTCCAGAAGGAACTCGGCATGGACGAAGGCTTTGACGTGGGTCTGGAGATGAGTGGCAACCCGAGCGCGTTTAATGACATGCTCGAGAACATGTGTCACGGCGGCAAGATCGCGATGCTCGGCATCCCGGAAAAAGAGATGGCGATCGATTGGAACACGGTGGTGTTTAACATGCTGACCATCAAGGGCATCTACGGCCGCGAAATGTACGAGACGTGGTACAAGATGACGGTGATGCTCGAGGGCGGCCTCGACATCGCGCCGGTGATCACGCACCGGTTTGGTTTTGAGGAATTTGAAAAAGGCTTCGAGACCGCGCTGAGTGGCGAGAGCGGGAAAGTGATTTTGAAGTGGTAGAACCAAAATGTACGGCGATTTAAAAACTCAACTGCAAGCGGAGCTGGATGAAATCCGTGCGGCCGGTCTTTACAAAGGCGAGCGGGTGATCGACACACCGCAGGCGGCGCGGGTGAGTGTGGGCGAGCGGTCGGTACTGAACATGTGCGCGAATAATTATCTCGGGTTGGCGAGCCATCCGGAGGTGATCGCTGCTGCGCGCTCGGCGTTGGATGAATGGGGCTACGGCTTGGCGAGTGTGCGCTTCATCTGCGGCACGCAAGCCATCCACAAGCAACTCGAGGACAAACTCAGCGAGTTTCTCGGGATGGAGGACACGATTTTGTACACCTCCTGCTTCGATGCCAATGGCGGCCTCTTCGAGACGCTGCTCGGGCCGGAGGACGCCGTCATTTCCGATGAACTGAACCACGCCTCGATCATCGATGGCGTGCGCCTCTGCAAGGCCAAGCG
>CAJXAU010000461.1 GCA_913050205.1 uncultured Verrucomicrobiota bacterium | reverse complement strand
TGGAGTACGCGCTGATCAAGGCGGTCATCTGGCAGGAGAGTCGCTTCGACGAAAAAGCAGTCGGCAAGGCCGGAGAGATCGGGTTGATGCAGTTGATGGAATTGGCTGCGTTCGAGTGGGCCGACGAACAAGGCGTGCACGACTTCGAGCACACGCACGTTTACGATCCGCGCACCAATATCCTCGCCGGGACGTACTATTTGAAAACGCGGCTGGCGCGGTACCCGCACACTGATGATCCCCTGCCCTACGCGTTGGCTGACTACAACGCAGGCCGCGCCCACGTCCTGCGCTGGGCCAAGGAAGCCGCACGCACCAATAGTGCGTTGTTCCTGCAAAACATGGACTACCCTGGCACGCGCCGCTACATCGACCAAGTCACCCAGCGGCGCGACCATTACCGGTAGACAGCAGAATCACTCGTCGCCGTAATCGGCGTCGAAATTGTAGATGTCCCACTTCATCTGCCACGAGCCGTCCGGCTGCTTTTCGCTGAGAATCATGTACTTGTAGGTTTTCGTTACCCGCTCACCGGCCGGTGTCTCCTCGATGTTTTTACCGGTGCCCCGGAAGGCGGCCATGTTGCCAAACGAAATCACCTCCGAAATCGGCTCGGAGACCTCGATCACCTTGTTGGTTCGACCCTTGAAGTATTCCCGATAACCGGACAACACCACATCGCGCCCCACTTCCATCGGCAACTCCGCCTGCATGTAAATCGTGTCCTCCGTGTAGAGCTTCGCGCAACCCTCGGCATCGCCCTCGGTGAAGGCCTGCTCGAAGGAGCCGATCAGTTTCTTTTGTCCCTCATAAACCGGCCCGCTGCTGACAACCACACCGTACGGCTCCGAACCGGTCGCAACAAAACTGAACCCAACAACCACACCAAGCCCAAACGCCACAACTGCAATTATATTATTTTTCATATTTGTAAAACAATGAGCGGGCACTATCGAGAAGCACGGCTAAACCGTCAACGATTAATTCGGCTGCTCGAATCGTCGCATCGGGCAAGAATAACGCATGGCCACAGCGAGCTTTGGATGGAATGAACTCCCTCCACCATCCGGGGTTTGCGTCCGATTCCCAGTCAGGTAAACTGTGCCTCGTGCTGGTTAAATTTACTAAGATGAACGGGGCCGGGAATGATTTCGTGATGATCGACAATCGCGAGATCGGGCTTCAACTGTCCACCGAGCAAATTCAAACCCTCTGCCACCGTCAACGCGGGGTTGGGGCAGACGGTGTCCTGCTGCTGCGCGAGGCCCGGGGCGATGCCGATCTTGGTTGGGATTTTTTCAATCAGGACGGCAGCGAGGCGGAGATGTGCGGCAACGGCGCTCGCTGCTTTGCGCGTTTCGCCCAACGCAACCTCGACGGACGCAACGAGATTTCATTTGAAACTCTGGCCGGAGTCATCCACTCCCGAATGGAGGGCGAACGCGTGACGATCGGCCTCACCCCCCCAGAGGACCTACGCCTTGGCGACCGCATCAACACATCGACCGGCGAGATCGAAATCCACTCGGTAAATACCGGCGTGCCGCACGCGGTGTTGTTCGTCGAAGATGCCGACAAGGCGATGGTTTCTGAACTGGGCCATGAGATTCGCCATCACGACCACTACGCCCCTGCCGGTACGAATGTGAATTTTGTACAATTAACCGGCGACAACTCAATCCGCGTGCGCACCTACGAACGCGGCGTGGGCGAGACTCTGGCATGCGGCACCGGCGTGACTGCATCAGGCTTGATTACAGCGAAGCTGCATGGCTACAGCTCGCCCATCTCGGTGCGCGTACTGGGAGGCGACGATCTCGGTGTGGCGTTCGAAACCGACGGCGACGATTTTAAAAACGTCCAACTCTCCGGCCCGGCAGATTTCGTCTACTCCGGCCAAATCGAAATTTAACTCCCCGCTTGGCCAAGCGCTTGGCCAATAAAAAAAGGCTCCCGTGTTGTGGGAGCCTTTTCGTTTTATTGCGGTTGAAATTATTTCTTGGCCTTGACCCGCTT
>CAJXAU010000460.1 GCA_913050205.1 uncultured Verrucomicrobiota bacterium | reverse complement strand
GGATGTCAGGCATGGGTCGGGAGTTTCAAGTGTTCAGTTTTCAGTTTCAAGCCCGACACTCGTTAGCGTTTGGGATTGCCACGATTCCGCGCCAGCGTCTTGGAGTGCGGTGCTCCGCACCGCTTTGGTACCGGCTGTACCGCACTGAAAGCGGTAGGGACTGCCGAACTCCATGACGCTCCCGCGACAAGGCAATTCGATTGCACAATTGTGCCGCCCATTCAGGGCTTGGTATATTTTTGCTCGTCCACCCCGGGGCTGACGCCCCGGGCTATCACATTCCGCCCCTTCGGGGCTTAACAAGTTGACAACCTCAAGGCCGTTCTCAAAACCAAACGCCTGGCCAAGCGTGGGTAGGGACGGCTGTCCCCAGCCGTCCTCGGAACCAAGGGGCGCTGAGGCAGCACGCCCGATCTTCCGCTTGGCCAAGCGTCTGGTTCGTTGTTGCTCGTTAAAAATCATCCCGGTTATTCGCCTGCCAGTGCGAAGGCGATCTCGGCTTCGCTGACGGTTTCGCCGCCGACCGAGCAGACGCCCTTGGCTTTGCAGATTTTGCCCCGTGCCTTGATCACCTCGATGTCGATTTTCAGTACGTCGCCCGGCTTGACCGGCTTGCGCCACTTCACCTTGTCGGCTGCCATGAAGTAGGCGATTTTGCCGGCGTTGTCGGCCTTCTTGAGCATCAGGATGCCGGCGGCCTGTGCCATGGCCTCGAGTTGCAGGACGCCCGGCATGATGGGGTGTCCGGGAAAATGGCCCTGAAAAAACGGCTCGTTGATGGTGACGTTTTTCTCCGCGGTGATCTGGTTGCCTTCCATCCGCGTGACGCGATCCACCATGAGGAATGGATAGCGGTGTGGCAGGATTTGCATGATCTGCTCGGAGTCCAGTGGGGTCGTCGATTCGTCGCTCACTTGGGTTTTGGTTTGGGATTGGGTTTCGGCTGCCGCAACAACCGGTTTTACGGGCTTGTCGCCCGGAGGGGAAAAACTTTGTTTGGCCACCATCGGCTGGCGTGCCTTTTGCAGGATACACCTGGCCAGAGCGCAGTTGGCGGCGTGCCCCGGCTTGACGGCCACGATGTGTCCGCGCAACGGCGCCCCGACCAGGCTGAGGTCGCCGATGATGTCGAGGATCTTGTGACGCACGAACTCCTCGCGGTAACGCATCGGCTCGGTCGTTAACACGGCGTCTTCACGGATGACGATGGCGTTCTCGAGGCTACCACCGCGGATCAGACCGTTCTTGATCAGAAACTCGATCTCCTCGTAGAAGCAAAACGTCCGCGCGTGGGCGATCTCGCGCTCCCACGTCTCGGGCGTCAGTTCGACGCTGAAAAACTGGGTGAAGCGGCCGCCCTTGTCGGAGCTGGTACAGGTAATCTTGAAGCCGTCGAACGGGAAGGCGTTCATCACCGTCTCGCCGTGCGTGTACTCGATCGGCTCGGTGATGGTGATCGGCTCGATTTTCTCCGCCTGCGTCTCGATGCCGACCTCGTTGATCATCCGGCAAAACTGCCGGGAGCTGCCGTCGGCAATGGGCGGTTCGTTGGCATCGACCTCAACGATGGCGTTGGTGACGCCCAACCCGGACAGCGACGCGAGGACATGCTCCACCGTCTGCACCTTGGCCTTGCCTCGGGAGAGGGTTGTGGAACGGGCCGTCTCGGAAACATGCTCGACTTGGGCCGGGATCTCCGCGCGGCTGTCGAGATCGACGCGGCGAAAGAGGATCCCCGTGTTGGGCGGCGCGGGCAACAGGGTCATGGAGACCTTGTTTCCGCTGTGCAGGCCGATGCCGGAAAAATCCGCCGGCCTGGCCAGTGTCTGCTGCTGCAACACGGCGCGTATTAAACAACGCCCCGGCAACCGTTGGCAAGGTCAACGCCCTCCGGCGGCGGGGCTTTCCTCCTCCACGGTGATGTCGAGGCCAGGTGCCCCCTTGCGCTGCAGCTTGTAGATCGTGATCGCCTGCGCGGCGTTGTCCGCCGCCGGATTGGACCGGCGCGCCGCCGCAAC
>CAJXAU010000459.1 GCA_913050205.1 uncultured Verrucomicrobiota bacterium | reverse complement strand
CGGACCGTTGAACTGCCGAGCGCTTGGCCAAGGGCACCTTGATCGCCTCGACTACGTTGCCCGGCAGCTTCGGGTCTTCCTTCTTTTCCAGCTTGTTCAGGATTTCCGCCTCCCACTTGGCCTGGCCATCGGCAAACGCCGCGAAGTACTCCGGCTTGGCCAAGGGCTCCTGCCCGGTGACATCCTCGAGCGTAAGTGCGTTCACGACCGGCACACCGTCCGACCCGCCGGTGGTGCTCCCCGGGATCAATACGACTTTCACCGTGTCCCCGGTGGCCTCGATGTCCACCGCATAAACCAAGCTCTCTTCGTTGTAAGCACCCGGCCGGGCGTTCACCAATAGATTGTCCACCGCGGCATGGCCGTCGATGTTAACCGAGAAATTGCGGTGATGCCCGGCACCTTTCGGCTCGCGCACGATCAGCTGCAGTTTGTAGCGACTGCCCGGCTTGGTTTTCAGGCTCATCGACACCGGGCCGTCTGCCCATCCATGCGTGCCCAGCAGTTTTTTCAACTCCGCCTCCGGATGATTCCCCGCGTTGCCGGTGCCTGGTTTAAGATTGCAGACAAACCCATCGACCCCCCGCGTGCTGGAAGCGAAAATCACGTCACCAATTTTCACCGAGTCATCTCCGCCCAGATTCACCGCGTAGGAAAACTTCCCGCTCAGATCAAGCCCATTGACCGATCGGAATGTCCGCGCAAACCCGTTCGCGGCATCATACTCCATGAACTGGCCGTCCCGAATTTGCTCTCGCAACGAGTGCATCTCGCTGTTCTGCGACTCGGTTGGAATCTTGAAATTAGGATTCTGCCGCCCCACAGCCGTCTCCTTGATGTCGGAAAAAAACGCAGCCATGCTGTAGAAATCCCGCGTCGAGAACGGATCATACTTGTGGTCGTGACACTGCGCACAGCCAAGCGTGGACCCCAGCCAGACGCCGGATACATTGCGCACGCGGTCGGCCGCATAGATGGCCCGGTACTCTTTCGCCTGCGCACCGCCCTCCTCCGTCGTCTGCAACAGACGGTTGTAGCCCGAGGCAATCCTCTGCGTGATGCTCGGCTGCGGCAAAAGGTCGCCGGCCAATTGCTCGATCGTGAACTCGTCGTACGGCTTGTTGTTGTTGAACGCATCGATCACGTAGTCCCGATACGCCGACACCTCGCGGATGGCATCGCTGTGATACCCAATCGTGTCCGCGTAACGCACCAGATCCAGCCAGTACACCGCCATCCGCTCGCCGTAACGCGGATCGTTGAGCAACCGCTCCACGAACTTTTCGTAGGCACCGGCCGACTTGTCATTGACGAACGATTCAATCTCGCCCGGCAACGGGGGCATACCGAGCAAATCGTAATACAAGCGGCGGGCCAGCGTCACGCGATCCGCCTGCTTTGACGGCTTCAACCCCGCCGCCTCAATTCGCCGCAAAACGAATCGGTCGATATCATTGATCACGAACGACTCCTCCTCCACCTTCGGCGGCGACACCCGTTGCACCGGCTTATACGCCCAGTGCAGATCGTACTGCGCTCCCTCCGCGATCCACTGCTGCAACAACGCCTTCTGCCGGTCGTCCAGATGCTTGCCGGAATCCGGCGGCGGCATCAGGTCGTCTGCGTCATCCGTGAGAATCCGAGCCACCAATTCACTCTCCGATGGCTTGCCCGGCACCACGGCGGAATAGTCCCCAAGATCAGCCAGCGCCCCCTCGCGCGTGTCGAGGCGCAGATCCGCCTTGCGTTGCTTGGCATCCGGTCCGTGGCAGGCAAAACAATTGTCACTCAACATCGGCCGAATATCCCGGGCGAAATCGATCCCCCCCGGTTTCTTGTCCGCAGAAAACAATGCGCTTGGCCAAGCAACAACCAACGCCAGCACAACCAGTCGACAACAAAAAGTGCGAATAAACATGAGCAACATCACGCAGTAAGTGAACCGGGAAAACCTACCCACCCAACCCCAGCGAGCCAACCCAAAACCAAGCGCTTGGCCAAGCGGGGGGATTTACAACTGTGGGTTGACGTAGGTCTTAAG
>CAJXAU010000458.1 GCA_913050205.1 uncultured Verrucomicrobiota bacterium | reverse complement strand
CTGTGTCAACGGCCGGAGGAGGACGTCCTTCGCGCGTGATCGTTGTTCATAGCCCTGATGTATGTTGCCGTCCTTGGTTGTCACCTGCAACAGGCTGAAGCCCTCCTTCACGTGACGGCCTGGCCAGAGCGTTTCCTCGATAATCCGCTCCGTGCTGAGGGTGTTGCCTATCGTCTCCAACTCCGGCCCAATGAATGGGATGCCGTTGTTGCTGGCTGCACCAACCCTGTGGCAGGCAATGCAGCCCGCGGCTGCAAACATCAACTTGCCGTTCGCAGCATCCGCCCCGGCTGCCGCCTTGGCCAAGCTGGAGACGTACGTCGCCGAGTAGGAAGGCACGGTATTCTTCACGCCGGCCACTTTGCCGAGATAACCCATTAACTTGGTTTCACTGCTGCCGATGGATTGCAGGCGGGTCAGGGCTGTGGTCGCAGCCGGTTTGCTGATCTGCACCTTGGTCAAGGCTTTGGTCAGGGCGTCACCACCGGCCTCGCGGTTAAGGAACGTTCGCAACACTTCGTCAATCGCTTGGCTGTTGCCGATCATGCCGGCCCCAAGCGCGGCCGCTTCGGGCAGATCCAGTCGGGCGAGACTTTCCAGCCCGGCGATCCGTAGCTTGGCTGGGGCGTTGCTGCCAACAAGCTTGGCCAAGCGCTTGGTTTCGTCCGCGCCTAGTCCGCCAAGCGCATGCACGGCGGTCAGGCGCGTAGTCAGGCTGCCGCCATCGTGAAACGCGAGCGCCGCCGTTGCCTCCTGCATCTCAGCAACCTTCCAGCGCGATATTAGGTCAAGCGCTCGCACCCGCATTCGTTCGTTCGTGCCTTCGAGCGCGGCATTTAAAATGACTTTCAGGTCGCCCTCCGGTTTTTCGTTTCGGGTTGAGGCGGCGAGTGCCTCCCAGGCTGCCGCTTGGCTGGCGGTGGAGAGGTGGAAGCCCGGTTCAAAAATCTGCCGCAACTCGGCCGGCCCACCAAGCGAGGCGATGCCCCTGTAAATTCCCGGCAGCCCATCGGTATTGATCTCCTCCGACTTGGCCAAAGTCATCAACCGGGAAAGCATTTCCCTTGAACCGCCTTTCTCCAGTACGGCAAGCATCGATCCGGTGTCATCGGCGAAATCGAGCGTGCCCTCGGTGAGCCCGGTCATCCAGCGGCGTTCCTGATGGCGCACCGCCTGGGTGAAGGCGTAATCGATCCATCTGTCCCGCGAGTGCCGTGATACCGCCTGTCCCGCGAATTGAATCACAGCCCCCTGCGGGACTTGTCCGCAGGAGAGAATCGCCTCGAGACGCACCTGCGGATGGGGATCGTTCGCAGCCAACTCGAGTAACTCATGTGTGTTCGCCAACCGGTCGTGCCAGCGGCTGGCAAGTCGGGCGGCGAAGGCGCGGAGGCGATGATCGCCGGAGGCCAAAGCGCGCTCGATCAGTTGCGGGCTGGGCGCCTCGGCAGTCGCGCAAAGTGCGAGGGCCTCGAGTAGGTTTCGGCTGTAATTCGGTTCATCGGCATCCATACGGCGAATCCATCGATCGGCCATGTCTCGCACGTGAGAACCGTGGCGCTTGCTGAGTTCGAACTTGGCCTGTTGCCGGGTCCAGCGCTCGGGCGCCTTGAGTTTATCAAGCAACTGTCCGGTGGAGTCCTTGGCAAAAGTCGGCTTGGGCGCGAGGGGATTTTTCTTGTAGCTCAAACGCCAAATCCGGCCGTGGTGCAGGTCGCGTGTTGGGTCGCGGAAATAGTCGTCCTGATGACAGATGACGTTATTGTAAAAATCGGCCACGTAAATCGCGCCGTCCGGTCCCATGCGAATATCGACCGGGCGAAACTTGCGGTGGCTTGATTTAAGCACCGGATCCCGCCAGTTCAGCTTGAATCCGGAGCCATCCGGTTTCAGCTCGAACCGTTTCACGGTGTTGGATTTGAAATCGTTGATCACGAATTGTCCGCGCATCGACTCCGGCATGTTGCGGCCGTTGATCATCTCGACCCCGCAGTAGCCTCCCGGGTTGCCGATGCGGCCGAGTCGCAGTCGTTTCTTTGCCG
>CAJXAU010000457.1 GCA_913050205.1 uncultured Verrucomicrobiota bacterium | reverse complement strand
GAAGACCTGATGGACGAAACCGGCGAAGCGATGCCAAGGTGGACCAAGACCCCCAAGGCACCGCCGGTCATCGCCGAAATCGGGACTGTAAAAGCCAAGTTCTCTGGCGAATGGATGGAGGACTCTCCACGCGAACGAGCCAATCTAGGTAAAGCCACGCTACAACTCACACTCAACGACAAGCCGGTCGAGTTGACGGATGTCGGCGTACATGGTGCCTGGGCCGGCGGCGGTTTCGGGCGCAGCAACAAGCCGACGATTCGTTTTTCGGGCCGACGCAAATCCGACGGCAAAACGATCTCAGTCGACATATCTGTACCGGAGGATGATTTTCAACCGGGCCAAGGCATTAATTCCGGCGGTACCTTCAAGGAAGGACGTGGGTTTAGCTTCGGCCCGTTGGGGATGCAGTTCATCAACGGCAAGGCCAATCTCACCAAGGCCAGCATAAAGGAAGGCGATCTATTCGAAGGCGAATTCGAGGGAGTCATCCTCAAACTGGTCGGCATGGGCCGATAAACCAAGCGCTTGGCCAAGCGCTATTCAGTTGCCAAAATCTGACGCACAATCTCCTCACCAATGGCGAGAGACGCAGTCGCTGCCGGACTGGGCGCATTCAGGACATGCATCGCCGCACGGCGCTTGATCAGGCAAAAATCCTGAATCAACTCCCCTTCGCGAGCCATCGCCTGCGCGCGGACACCAGCACCACCCGGCTCGATATCCCCTGCCTGAATACCCGGCACGAGCTTTTGCAGTGCCTTGCAGAATCGACGTTTACTGAACGACTGCCATAGCTCCAGCGCGGTCATCCGTGGGTACTTCGCGATGAAACGCCACAGCCCGGGATAGGTCACGGCATCCCATAAATCGCGCGGGTTGATGTTAGTCTTACGGTAGCCTTCACGGGCGAATGCCAAAACCGCGTTCGGGCCGGCCTCCATTCCGCCGTGGATTAACCGTGTAAAGTGCACACCCAAAAACGGAAACTGCGGATCGGGCACAGGATAAATCAAGTTGCGAACCATGTTCTCCCTATCCGGTTTTAACTGGTAGTACTCACCCCGAAACGGAACGATGCGCGTTACGCGTCGTTCTCCAGCAATCTCAGCCACCCGGTCGCAATGCAATCCGCCACAGTTTACGAGGAACGATCCTGTAAACTCGCCCACGGGCGTATGAGCAATCCATTCACCGCCCTGCTCGCGAAGGCCCGTGACTTTCGCCCCGGTCACGACGTCTCCGCCGTTCGCGACGACTCGCCGCTTTAACTCCCGGCACACAGCCGGGTAGTCAACAATCCCCTCCTGCGGCACGCGCAACGCAGCGATCCCGCCTACGTTTGGCTCAATCTCCAGCATCGCTTCGCGCTCAAGATACTCGATCCCCTCGAGGCCATTTTCCCGGCCGCGTTCCTCAAGGTTGCGGAGTCGGCCAAGCTCGGCATCATCGCAGGCGACCACCAGCTTGCCGCAAACCTCGTGCCTGATCCCTGCCTCCTCGCAGAAGTCCACCATCTGACGAATTCCACGCACCGCGAGAACCGCCTTGATCGTCCCCGGTTTGTAATAAAGTCCACAGTGGAGGACACCGCTATTGTGGCCGCTCTGGTGCTGGCCAACTTCCGGCTCCTTCTCGAGCAGGCGAACACGGCATCCGGGCTGCATCGATTGCAATCGATACGCCGTCGCCAGCCCGACAATCCCTCCACCAACGACGAGATACTGCGGGTCAGCCATGGCGCCAGCCTCGGTCGACGAGGATATCCTGACCGGTGACGGCACGACTCGCATCACTGGCGAGGAACAACGCAACGTCGGCGACTTCTTCCGGCTGGTTTAGATCGGGGATGCACTGGAGTTTTCGCAACTCCCGTTTGACTGCCGGGGTGACATGTTCATCCAGTTGGCGGTCGGTCATAATCCAACCGGGCGAGATGGTGTTCACCCGGATACGGCGCGGACCAAGCTCACGGGCAAGTGAGCGGGACAGACCAATCGCCCCCGCCTTGGTCGCTACGTAAGTCGACATTTCCTCCGGGCCGT
>CAJXAU010000456.1 GCA_913050205.1 uncultured Verrucomicrobiota bacterium | reverse complement strand
TCGCGCTGATTCAAAATGACCTCGGCGCGTTCGCAAAAATAGACGGAGGCGATCGCGAGAAAAACGAGCATGCCGACGAAGAACCAAAAATTCCCGGGCAGGAGCAACAGAATGAACAACGGCAAACCAAGTAGCGTGCCCACTGTGCCGGGTGCCTTGGGTGATAGGCCGGTGCCAAGCCCCTGGGCGACGAGAAGAATCAAGCGGTTCATCTCAGCAGTCGTTGAGGAAGACTTCCCGGTTTTTCCATAGATAAAAAATACCGGAAGTGGCGGTCAGCGTGACGGCTGCCCACTTGGAGATTTCCGCCACCCACCACGCCCAGGCGTGGCCGGCAATCTGGAAGCCGAAGAAGCTGCCAACGATGCCCCAATCCCCGTAGCTATGTGTGACCAGAAGCGCGATGATGGCGACGACCTGAGTGATGGTTTTGTTTTTGCCCTGTTTTTCGGCGGCCAAGACGATGTTTTTACTGGCGGCCAGAAGGCGCAGCCCAGTGATGGCCAACTCGCGTGCCACGATCACGATGACCATCCAGGCCGGCATCCACCCCAAATCTATGAACGCGATGAACGCCGAGCAGATCAGCATTTTATCTGCCAGCGGATCCATCAGTTTGCCGAAGTCGGTAATCAGCCCGTGCTTGCGGGCGATGGTGCCGTCGAGGATGTCGGTGATGCTTGCGGCGACGAATAACACCAGTGCCACCGTGTAGTTAAACGGAAATTTGACGAATAGCACGATCAGAAACAGCACGGTCATCATGATCCGGCTTATCGTCAGTTTGTTTGGCAGATTCATCGTGTGCGCTTGGCCAAGCGGTCAGGCCGGCTCGGCTATCAAATCGTAATCAGAGTGCCCGGTGATTTTCACGTCGGCAAATTGGCCAAGCGGCAGGTCGCCGCGCACCAAAATGCGGCCGTCGATATCCGGTGCGTCGACCTCGCCCCGGGCGATGAGGCAGGGGCCAAGGCCAAGTTCTTTGTTGCTGTCTTCACTGCGAATCAGGCCGTGCTCCCACGAACTGGTGTTGGCCTGTTTCAGTTCCTCCTCGTCGGCCTGTTTCTCGACCAGTACACGCATGGTTTTGCCGACCTGCGCCGCGGCGATCTCCCGGCTGATCTCGAGCTGGACGGCCATGGCTCGTTCGCGGCGTGCCTCTTTTTGCTCGTCGGTCAACTGGCTCTCCATTGCGCCGGCCTTGGTGCCGTCCTCCTTGGAGTAGGTGAAAACGCCCAGTCTCTCGAACCGCACCTCTCTCATGAAATCGAGCAACGACTCAAAATATTCCTCCGTCTCGCCCGGAAAACCGACGATGAACGTGGTGCGAATGGCGATGCCTGGTATCCCTTCGCGAATACGCCCGATCAGGTCTCGTATGTATTGGCCGCTGGTCTCACGCCGCATCCGCTCGAGCATGGCGTCGTGAATGTGTTGCAGTGGCATGTCGACGTACTTGACGACTTTTTCGCACTCGGCGATGGCGGAGATAATCTCTTCTGTCCAGTGCGCCGGGTGGGTGTAGAGGATGCGAATCCAAAACTCGCCCTCGATCGCGTTGAGGCCGCGGAGCAGGCTGGCAAGCGTCGAGGCGTCGGTGGGCAACTCATTCGCCGCAGCGGTGAATCGCTCAGGTGAGGCGATATTCGCCCGGTGATTTTCGCGGAGATCCAGCCCGTAGTAGGTCGAGTCCTGCGAGATGAGGTTCAGCTCCTTCACACCGTCGGCCACGAGTTGTCGCGCCTCCTGCAAGATATCTGCCTGCGTACGGCTGCGGTGCGAGCCGCGCATGCGCGGGATGATGCAAAAACTGCACGGATGATTGCACCCTTCGGCGATCTTGACGTACGCGAAGTGATTGGGGGTCAGGCGGAAACGGGGTGTCTCGAACTTGGGGATGTAGTCCGGCCGCGCGTGAATTTCGACCAGTGGTTCATCGACGATTGCCGGCTGTTCATCATCGTCCGCCGTAAGTTTGGCGACAGCCTGTTTGGTTTCACCGCTGTCCTGTCCGGGCAACCCGTCAGCATTGACCAGACGTGAACCGC
>CAJXAU010000455.1 GCA_913050205.1 uncultured Verrucomicrobiota bacterium | reverse complement strand
CAACCGACCAGCCGATCGCCGGGCTGCTGCGCGACTTGAAATCTCGCGGCATGCTCAAGGACACGCTGGTTGTGTGGTCCGGTGAGTTTGGTCGCACGCCGTTCGCGCAGGGCAGCAACGGCCGTGATCACAACCCGTTTGGTTTCACCATCTGGATGGCTGGTGGCGGGGCCAAGCCCGGGATCACCTACGGTGCGACCGACGAGTTCGGATACCGGGCAGTGGAGAACAAACTCGATATCCACGACATGCACGCCACAATGCTGCATCTGCTCGGGATGGATCACAAAAAGATGACCTACTTCTTTGACGGCCGCGACATGCGCCTGACTGATGTTCACGGTCATGTGGCCCACGATCTGATCGCATAGGCCGGTTCATGTCGGGGGTGTCCATCGTCATTGTCGCGGCCGGTCGTGGTACGCGGATGGGCCAGAGCGACAAGCTGTTCATGGAGGTGGCCGGCCTGCCGCTTGTGGGCCACACGTGGCGGCGGTTCGACCAATTTGCCGGGACGGCAGAAATCATCATCGTCACCCGGGGGGAGTCCCGTTCACTTTTCGAAAACTTGGCCAAGCGCATTGCTGCGGCCAAGCCGTGGCGCATTGTCGAGGGCGGTGCGGAGCGGCAGGACTCGGTCTGGAACGGCGTAAACGCCACCGACGAATCCTCCTCCGTGGTGGCAATTCAGGACGGCGCGAGGCCGTGCACGCCGCTTGGTTCGCTTGGCCAAACGATCGAGGCCGCCCGGGATACGGGGGCGGCCGTGTTGGCCAAGCGCGTGTCCGACACGCTCAAGCGCGGCGATGATCAGGCGCAGATTCTCGGGACGGTGGATCGCGAAAACCTGTGGGCCGTGCAGACGCCACAGGTGTTTCGGCGCGAGGTGATTTTGGCCGCCTTGGCCAAGGTGCGGGACGAGGGGTTGGCCATCACTGACGACACAGCCGCGTGCGAGGCGCTTGGCCAAGCGGTAAAACTGATCGAGTGCGATCGCCCCAACCCGAAGGCCACCACGCCGGATGACCTGCCGTTCATCGAGTCACTTCTGACCGCCGAGGCGGCGGGGGAGGGTTAACTCCCCGCGCCGATCAGCTTGATCAATGCGGCGTCCTTCTCGGGGCCGGACTGAAAATCGAGAGCTCGAATGTAGCGCGGTTTCTCCTCCTCCTTGGTTTTCTTGTTGAGAAGAATTTTCACCAACAGGTCGGAAGTCTTGCTGGAGCGGGAGCGCCAGACGATGTCGCGGCCGGCCGGTGTGTCCCAGTCGCTGCCGACAGCCTCAAGCCAAGCGCCGAAGAATTTGTCCTGCTGCTTGTCGAGCGCAAGGCCAAGCGCCTCGAGGTACCAGCGGTCTTTGCCGTCGTGCTGCTGCGCGAGCTTGGTCCAAAGGGCCGGGGCTTCCGGTGACTCGTTGTGGCGCAGGGCGATGGCGCAGGCGCGGCGGACGCCGGCATCCTTGTCATTGACCATTTTTTTCACGAACGGAATCACGTCGAGACCGCGCTCGCGGGCGATACGAATGCCGGTGATTCGGATGTCCGGATTTTTGTCCTTCAACGCGAGGTTGATGTATTTTTCCTCGGCACCCTTGATGCGGGCGAGCAGGTGCAGTGCGCGGGCGCGGATGCGCTGGTCGTCACTCTTCCAAAGTTTCAGCAGTGTGCCTTCGGCCTTGGCTCCAACCTTGTGTAGTTGCTGCCAGGCCACGTAGCGCTCAGACATGTTTGGCGAGGAAAGCATCGAGCTGGCAGTGCGGTTCTTGGCGATCTTGTAGGCCTTGGATTTACCCTTCGGTGTGAGGCGGTAGATGCGTCCGGTCATCTGGCCTTTTTTGTGATCGGTCATGTGATGACCGCCCACGTGGCCGTCATGCCAGTCGGCTACGAATACCGAGCCGTCGGGGGCGGTGCAGACGTCGGATGGCCGGTACCACGGGTCCTTGCTCGTTAGCATGTTGACCGTCTCGCCGGTGTAGCCGGCGCCGCTGCGCTTGACCGGGTAGGCGCGCACCACGCGCGGGCCGGCGTCGCAGTGCATCATTTGCCCCTGAA
>CAJXAU010000454.1 GCA_913050205.1 uncultured Verrucomicrobiota bacterium | reverse complement strand
CTAACTGATTCGGAGACAGTTTGATATCAACAAATCAAGATATGATGATATGTTCAGTTTTTCGATATTTCAAGGCGATTTTTGGCGTTTTTGCGGCTGCGCTTGGCATGGTGTGGTTTGATTTTTTAATACTTCTCGGGCAAGTTTTCCTTCTCCCGCCAATTCGGTGGGATTCTCATTGACGATGACGAATCATAATGACAGCGGCGACGAGCCGAAGCTGGCGAAAAACGAGTACATCAAGCAGGACAGTAACTTCCTGCGCGGCACGATTGCCGAGGGGCTGCTTGACGAATCGACCGGTGCGTTGGCAGCCGACGACACCCAGCTCACCAAGTTTCATGGCATCTACCAACAGGACGACCGTGACATCCGTCGTGAACGCCGCAAAGCCAAGCTCGAGCCGGCGTACTCGTTCATGACCCGTGTTCGTCTGCCCGGCGGGGTCTGCACCCCGCAACAGTGGCTGGATATGGATGCCTTCTGCGCCGACTACGCCAACGGCACACTAAAACTGACCACGCGTCAGGCGTTTCAGTTGCACGGCATCATCAAGAAAAATCTCAAGCTAACCATCCGCAAGATTAACGATTCGCTGATGGATACCGTGGCGGCCTGTGGAGACGTCAATCGCAACGTCATGTGCAACCCGAACCCGGATCAGTCCCAGTTACACGCTGAGGCACTGGAGGTGGCACGGGCCATCAGTGCCCACCTCACCCCGGCCACGCGGGCGTATCACGAGATTTGGCTGAAGGACGAAAATGGCGAAAAGCAAAAGATTACACCTGATCCCGAGCCGGAAGAGGAACCGATCTACGGAAAGACTTATTTGCCACGGAAATTTAAGGCCGCGGTGGCTGTGCCGCCGAGCAACGATGTTGACCTGTTCGCGAACGACCTTGGCTTCGTCGCGGTGATCGAGAACGACAAGATTGTCGGCTACACCGTCACAGTTGGCGGTGGCATGGGCATGAATCACGGGCAGGCAGCCACATTCCCGCGCTTGGCCGATGTGTTGGGCTTTTGTACCCCGGAGCAGGTGACCGATGTGGCCGAGAAAATTGTCACCACTCAGCGCGACTACGGTGATCGTGCCGACCGCAAGCACGCCCGGCTCAAGTACACGATCGAGGATCGTGGGTTGGACTGGTTCCGCGGCGAGGTCGAGAAACGGCTTGGCTATCCGCTTGGCCAAGCGCGGCCTTTCGCCTTTGACCATAACGGTGACCGCTACGGCTGGGTGAGCGATGAGAACGACAACAGCCACCTCACGTTGTTTATTCAGAATGGGTGTGTTGTCGATACTGACGACTTCCCCATGCGCACCGGCCTGCGAGAGATCGCAAAGGTGCACGACGGCGATTTCCGCCTGACTGCCAACCAAAACCTAATCATTGCAAATGTTTCCCCGGCCAAGCGCGCCGAAATCGAGGCGTTGCTTAGTCAGTATAAGCTGGCCAACTGTTACGACCATTCTGGCCTACGGCTGAACTCACTGGCCTGCGTGGCTCTGCCGACCTGCGGTTTGGCATTGGCCGAGGCCCAGCGCTATCTGCCGGATTTGATCAGTGAACTGGAGGTCGTGCTGAAGGAGGTCGGACTTGAGAAGGAACCGATCACCATCCGTATGACCGGCTGCCCGAACGGTTGCGCCCGGCCGTACATCGCGGAGATTGCATTCGTCGGCCGTGCGCCGGGCAAGTACAACATCTATCTCGGTGGCGGCTTCACCGGCGACCGACTCAACAAGCTGTACAAGGTCTCGGCCAAGCAGGAGGAAATCCCCGGCATTCTTCGCCCGATTTTTGAGCGCTACGCAAGCGAACGCACCGACGGCGAGCGATTCGGCGATTTCGTCATCCGCGCCGGCTACGTCGCCGAGACCCGTGCCGGCCGTGAGTTCCACGATGATTTCAAGGAATAAAACCCCCGCTTGGCCAAGCGGGACGACTCCCGAAAAAGGCTTGAGGCGGTTGGGGCTGATGCGTAGGATGCGCCTCCCTTTTTTGGGAAGGCTGGCTGGATAGCTCAGTTGGTAGAGCAACGGATTGAAAATCCGTGTGTCCCCGGT
>CAJXAU010000453.1 GCA_913050205.1 uncultured Verrucomicrobiota bacterium | reverse complement strand
TGCCGTCGCGCACGTACGCCTGCACCTCGGCCGGCAGCTTGGCCAAGCGCAGGGCGTTGGCCACGGTGACCCGGTTTTTGCCGACCTTGGTCGCGACCTCCTCCTGCGTGAGATCAAATTGATCCATCAACTGCGCGTACCCCTTGGATTCCTCGATCGGGTCCAGGTCTTCGCGCTGCAGATTTTCGATGAGCGCCAGTTCGAGGGCGGTCTGGTCGTCCACATCGCGGATGATGACCGGTACCTTGGCCAAGCCGGCCAGTTGTGAGGCACGCCAACGTCGCTCGCCGGCGATGAGTTCGTAGCCGCCCTCGCGTGGCCGCACGACGAGCGGCTGCATGATGCCGTTTTCCCGGATGGACTCCGCCAACTCATTGAGCGACTCATCATCAAAACCGGTACGCGGCTGCATTGCGCCGGGGAGAATTTCGCCAACGGAAACCTCGCCTGGCCCAGCGGGGGAATCCTCTGCGGGGGTGGGTTCGGGTGGCGCCTCGGCGGGTTCGCTTGGGGCAGCCGACGGGCGCCCCCCCAAGAGTGAGCCCAGACCGCGACCTAGACCGGTTTTTGCCATGTGCAAAAGATGGGGAAGGGGAGGGCGGTTGTCAATCGGCAGCCTTTTTCGGCGACTTTTCGCGCGGCCAAAGGAACGACTTTTGCTCAGCCAGCGTCTTGTCACCATCGAGCAAACTTGCCCGCCATGCCACAATTTTGCCGAGTGCCTTGAAACGATCGCCGTCGAGCGTGACGGCACTCCAGCCTCCGCGCCGACCGGTCTTGAGCGGTTGGCTGAGGACGACCGGCTTGGCCGCGTCGGCGATTTGTAACTCGACCTGAAGTTTCAACTTACTGCCGGCCCCGGCCCACTTGACATCGAATCGAATTCCGGAGCGTTGATCCGGGTTGGCTCGGAGCTGGGCCTGATAGGCGTCGCGCTCAAACAGGCTGGGCGAAAGCGTGTGGCGCCCCTGTTTGTCGAGCCAGTGCGGCAGCACCTTGCTGATTTTGGCCTCGGCGTGGGCGGCTGTGGCCAAGCCGAAAACGAGCATCGCCGCGGCGAGTAGTGAAATGCGGTTCACGGGAAAAAAGTATTTTGAAAACCAAGCGCTGGCAACCATGACATTACGTCCCGTCACAATCCGGTGGGGTGATCGATGAATACCCACGGCAGCTTGAATTTTTTGGCGAGCGATTCGCTGAGTGATTTGACGCCGAAAGTCTCCGTGGCGTAGTGGCCGCCGTACAGCACATTCAGGCCAAGATCTTCGGCCAACGCGAATGTCCAGTGCTGGCCCTCTCCGGTGATGAACGTGTCGACTCCTTCGTCGGCTGCCGTCTTCATTTCCGCTCCGGCACCGCCGGTGACGACGCCAATTTTTTTGCAACGAGCCGCCCCGCCCGGTAGCACGGTCGGCTGGCAGCCGGTGGCCTTGGCCAAGCGCTTGGCCAAGCTGGTCCGAGTGATTTCGAGTTCACCGCGCAAACCGATCGCCTGGCCGCGCTCGATGAAAAACGGCTTTGGCGAACGGATGCCAAGTGCCCGGCAAAGCCCGGCGTTGTTGCCAAGCCGGAGATGGGCATCGAGCGGCAAGTGCGAACTGTAAACGGCGATGTTGTTGTCAAGGAGCAGCCGCAACAGCTTGTAGCGATTGCCGGTCCACGGATGGGTTTTGCCCCAGAATAGCCCGTGATGGACGATCAGCAGGTCGGCCCCCTCGGCGACCGCCTTTTTGACTGTTGCCGGAGTGGCATCCACGGCGGCGGCGATGCGGGAAACGCTGCCCCGGTTTTCCACCTGCAACCCGTTGACAGCGCCGGGCCAATCCTCAAACGAGTCCGGTTTCAGGGTGCGGTCACAGTGGGCGACAATGTCGGCAAGTTTCACCTTGGCCATGCACAGGAGGGAACCAATCCGACGGCGCCAAGCCAAGCGGGAAATGTCATTGGCTGGGCGCAGTCTTGACTTTCACCGGAGGCTTGCCGTTACTGGCCCGTTTTTGGAAGCAGTCTGATGCCTACCTACGAATACATTTGTGAAAAGTGTGACCACGAGTTTGAGGTGTTTCAGTCCATCAAGGCGGAT
>CAJXAU010000452.1 GCA_913050205.1 uncultured Verrucomicrobiota bacterium | reverse complement strand
TTCTTCCGGCGCTTGGCTTTGCGGGCCATTGCTTCGCGTTCCTGCGCTTGGATCACCGATTCACGAAACTCGGCATCGTCCCGACGTCGAAAAGTTTCCAACAACGGGTCATCGGTTTTTACCATCCAACGCTCCAATTGCTTCCGTAACCGGCCAAGCGCAGCTTGATGCTCAGTGCTGTCGATCAGGTTATTCAGGCAATCGGGGTCGGCGACGACGTCGTACAACTCCTCCGGCACGCGGTGCTTGTACAGGGCCAAGCGCTTGGCCAAGCGCGGATCGGACTTGGCCAAAGCGGCCATCCGGCGATAGGTGGCCGTACTGGTGGTGGCCGTGGCAAAGACACGCTCACCATTCGACCACGGGTTGAAAATATAGAGGTGCTTTTTGGACTGAATTGCCCGCATGGGATCCCGCGATGCCCCGGAGTTCTCGTTGTATTCCTTGATGATATGCCCCCAACCCTTCCGCTTTTGGCCCTTGATCAACGGCAGGAATGAGCGCCCATCGAGGCGTTTCGGGTGCTTTGCCCCGGCGATGTCGAGCAGAGTCGGCAACATGTCCACGGCGGAAACCATGTGCCGTTTGTCGATCGCTCCAGCCTTGGTCACACCCGGCCAGCGGACAATCCACGGCGAGTGAGTGCTGTGATGGTACACTTGAGTTTTGGCGAATGGCAGCGGCATACCGTGATCGGAGAGAAACACCACAACCGTGTTTTCAGCCTCTCCGCTCTTGTCGAGTGCTTCGAGGATTTTTCCGACACAATCATCGGCACGCCGCACACTGGAATAGTACAGGGCGAGTTCCTCTCGCACCGCCGGATCGTCGAAAAGAAAACCGGGGATCGGCACTTCATCCGCCTTAAAAATCCGAGACGGCACATGTGGATCCTCGCCACCGCCCTTGACCTTACTCCAAAACGGCTTGTGCGGATCCGAAACGTTCACCACGAGACAAAACGGTTTGCCAGCAGCCTTGGCCTTTTCGATTCCATCAGCGGTGGAAATGCCGAACGACTTCGCATCCTTGTAATGCCCCTTCGACCCGTCCGGTAACGTATCGAGATTGGCATCCCAAGCGTACGGCTGATAGGGCGTGGAGTGCGACACCTTGCCCCGTATTCCGGTGAAGTAGCCGGCCTCCTTCATCAGGTCGACCATGTGCGGCCAACCGGGATTTTTCACCTGATAAAATCCCTCGACCTTGTTGTTGTGGGAGATCAAGCCGGAGAACATCACGTTGCGCCCGGGCATGCAGTTGCCAACGGTCATGTGCGCGTGGGCGAAGCGCAGGCTCTGCTTGGCCAAGCGATCGATGTTCGGCGTGGTGCCGGCCAACTTGGCTCCAAAAGCACCGATCGAGTCGGCGCTCATGTCGTCCACGGTGATCATCAAAATATTCACTGGCGCCGCATGCAGCGTCCCAGCAAACAATCCAATTAGTAGGATTAGTTTCTTCATGTGAATTGAATTTAGTTGCGTTTGCGTCCCCGATGAAACGGGGAATCCTGCGGAATCTTCTGAATCGGTGTGACCTTCTTTGGCAGAGCGTTGGCCAGGCGCATCTTCACCTTGGCCAAGCGCGGATCGGCAATCAGGTTTTTGAATTCATGTGGATCCTTCTCCAGGTCGTACAACTCCTCAAACCCGTCACCGTACCGGATGAACCGATACCGAGAATCCGCCACGGCCAGCGACGGGGTTTTCTCGTTCCAGAATTGAAAAGCCGTCAACGCCATCCGCTCACGCGGCGCTTTGGGATTTTTCAATTGTGGCACCAGCGAAACGCCGGTGCAAAGCTCCGGCACAGGCAACTTCGCCAGTTCGCAGAGGGTTGGATAAATATCGGTCAACGTTGTTGGCTGCCGCGTGGCGGCTCCATCGAGACTCACTCCCGGTGCATGCACAAAAAACGGCACACGCGTGGTCTGGTCCCACAGGGCAAATTTCTCCCAGTTCTGTTTTTCGCCTATGTGAAAACCGTGATCACTCCACAACACAATGATGGTGTTGTCCTTCATCGGAGAGGCGTCCAGCGCATCCAGTAATCGACCCAGTTGATGATCCACGTAGCTGATGCTCGCGAGGTAGCCCTGCATGA
>CAJXAU010000451.1 GCA_913050205.1 uncultured Verrucomicrobiota bacterium | reverse complement strand
TGACGGAGAAATACCTGAACCTCGCCGCCACCGGCTGGGAGCCAAGCGAGGCGGAAATACAGCGGGACGTCGAGGGCCTGTTCGGAGGCAGCTTCAGCCGCTTTCTCGGCCGCTGATCGCCGCGCTTGGCCAAGCGCTTGGCCAAGCCCGCTTGACGAAAAGGTCGGGTGTGAATAGTTTTCCCAGCGCTGCCATTTTCCGGCAGTAGTTGGGGTTTATCCATGGTATTAAACAAAAGCGGGTTGATTGGTGGTTTGCTATTGGCGTTGGCAACCACCCTGAGTGCTGGGCCGGTTACGGTGAACGACGGTAAGAGCATGAACAATCTTTCCAAGATTGAGAACAAACTCAATGACGCCAACGCCACGATCGGCCTCAAGGTCGCCCTCCGCAATGGCCGCTGGCCGCTGGGACACCTTGAGATGGCACAGTCCGCCGACACCACCTTCCCTGCCCTGCGCGCGGCGTGGTACTCGGAGAAGGTGATCCCGGCCAACAACGACTACACGGTGAGCGGCGAGTTTCAGCCGGCAGTCGAGGAGGGAATGGGCGGCATCATCGGCATGCTCAATCAGGAAACCGGCGTCGGGATCGTGTTTCAACTCAACAGCTTTGATGCATTTCAAGTGGCCACAGTCTCCTTCCTGACGGATGACGAGGATGCAAACTTCACCGTGGCCGGCCTGTACAACCCCGACGGATCTCCGGCGGAGGAGGAATTCGGTTCCGCCTGGTCCGACCTCGGCGAGTTCGACTCAGCAAAGTTCACGATCATGAAGATGACCCTCTCTCCGCCAACCGACGAGGACAAGGCAGCGTTGGAGGACGTGACCGCCCGCATCACCGCCGTCCCGCACCGAACCAAGACCAAGCAACTGGAAGGCACCACCGAGATCGTGCTTCTCACCAACCTTGAACTGCCGGAAGGCGACAAGCATCGCATTGGCTATTTCGGCTACTGGGACAGCATCTGGGACGATGGCAGCACCATCGGCAACTACCGCTATCTGAGGTTCGAGGGCGAACAGTACAACTCCCCACCGACCCTCGAGGCGATCGCAGACGTGGTCTCAAACGAGGACGAGACCGTCGAGGAAATCGATCTTGTCGCGGACGACAAGGAAACAACCAAGTCCAAGCTGCAATGGGCGGTGAGTGCCTCCAATGCGGATCTGATTGCCCCCGATGCGATCCTCGTTCGCAAGAGCGGTTCCCGGCGTTATCTCGAAATCACACCGACGGAAAATATGTTCGGCGAAACCGACATCACCGTGACAGTCGGCGACGGGATCGAAGAGGTATCGACGACCTTCAAGCTGACAGTCAATGCTGTGAACGATCCGCCGACCATCTCAGCCGTGGATCCGGTCGAGATCAACGAAGATCAAACGATTAATTTCACCGTCACGTTGACCGACATCGACACCGCGCCGGAGGAATTGAAAATCAGCGGCAACGCGGCCAATCAGGCGTTGTTGCCCAACGACAACATCACCTCGACCGGGGAAGGCCTCACCCGCACCGTCACCCTCACGCCCGGGGCGAACATGGGCGGCAAAACCAAGGTCACCCTATCCGTCAACGACGGAGACAACACAGTCTCAACCGAGATGGAACTGACCGTCATCCCGGTGGTGGATATCCCGTTGGCCCTGCCGCAGGAGTTGACCACAAAGTATGGGAAACACCTGCCACTGACCCTGACCGGCACTGATCCGGACGGTCTCGGCCTCTCCTTTCACCTCGTCGAGATGCCCAAAAACGGTAGCCTTATCGGCACCGCCCCGAACCTGACTTACCGGCCCAAGGCCGGCTTTGAAGGCATGGACACATTCCAGTTCCGCGTAGTGGCCGGGGAACACAAGTCCGAACCGGAAACCATCGTGATCACCGTGCTGGGACTGGGCAAGGGAGACCAACCGATCCTTTCCCTCTCACGCAGTGACGATGGGGGCCTGACAATTTCATGGGTGGGAGAAGGCGTGCTGCAATCCAGCACCGACCTGAAAAACTGGGAGTCGATCGAGAATGCAGCCAAGCCGCATGCGGTCGGAGCAGCAGACGCCCGCAGGTTCTACCGTATGATCCAGCCGTAATTTCACGGCAACGTTTCGG
>CAJXAU010000450.1 GCA_913050205.1 uncultured Verrucomicrobiota bacterium | reverse complement strand
TTTATACAGGCATGTGTTTTTTTGTAAGCTGGGTATCACATTTACGACAGTTAATTGAACGAGGAACCTACTTCTCCGCTCCGCTTGTCCTAAGCATTCCACACGTCATTGGTCAAGCGCTTGGGTGGTTTGGATTTTACCTTGATGTAAGTTTTTTTTGCCAATAGATTTTCTTTTTAATCTTTTTATTATGAAAAATGTGCTTTTTTCACAAGGTCGCTTGGCCAAGCGTGGGTTTACATTGATCGAGTTGCTGGTGGTGATCGCTATCATCGCCATTCTTGCCGGACTGTTGTTGCCGGCGTTGTCCAAGGCCAAGAGCAAGGCGGTGGCGATCAAGTGCAGCAGCCAGTTGCGCCAGCTTAATCTGGCCAACTCGATGTACATGACCGATAACGAGGACACGTTCCCGTATCATCGCCGGGCTGTTAGCCGGACACCGAGCAAGGGATTCCAGCGGTTGGTAGAGTTAAACAAGGGGAGGGGCTTTTCGCGTGAGGAGACGTGGTTCACGTTGATCTACGGCTATGCCCCGGCGGATCAGGCGTTTCGTTGCCCGGATCTTCGCAATTCAAAGTTCAAGAATTCGTCGAAGAATCACGACAAGTGGTTGTTCGACGCGCACAGTATCGGCTATGGGCAGAACTCGTATTTTCTTGGCCAAATGCCGGGTCGTGCGAAGGAGCAGAGTGGCCGGCTGCCGTGCGGGTATGAGGTTAAGCTCTCCTCGGTCAAGAGCCCGGCAGAGTGCATCAATCTCGCCGACTCGGAGCAGAAGAATGGCGGTCATTGGTCGTTGACGCTTTGGTGGCCATTCATCAACCGGGCCAATGAGGGGGTGGCGAGTGATCGGCATGCGAATTCGGCGGCGGTGGCGTTTGCGGACGGTCACGTGCAGTCGTACCGTGATCCGGATCGCACGATCAACCCCCGTCAGGACAATACGGCGGAGTACATCGAGAATTGGGACCCGAAGCAGCGGCGGCACGTTTTTCCATGAGTTTCGCCGGGGACGAGCCATCGCCAGTCAAGGAGGGTTGAGGGAGATTGGATAAACCGGGTGAACAGGTTTCCTGCCTGAAATGGGTTGGCCTCATTTTTGTCGTCTGCCTCATTTATTCTATTCTGCGATATATCACTCTGGGGCCTGAGGACTTGTCGCAGTTGCCATTGTACGTGATGAACAAGGCATTGTCGTGGGCGGGGCTGGCGACCATTGGCCTGTCGCGATTGTTGCGGCAGGCGGTGGCGAGGAAGCGGGCCGGATTGATCGGGGCGTTGATGATCGGCCTTCATGTGGTGATGTCCATGCTGATCCTAAAGCCGGAGTATCTCCGCAAATTTTTCGACTCGATGAACGGGATGAAGCTGACCGGGGCCGGTGAGATGTCGATGCTGGCCGGTGTGCTGGGGCTGGGCTTTCTTGCATGGCTGCTGTGGGCTACGGTGGAGCAGTTGAACAGTTCTTCCGCCTCGAAGGGCAACGCAAGTCTGCTGCCGTGGGTGGGTCGTGCGGTGTTGATTTGCGGAGCGCTGCATGTGGCCTTGTTGGGTTGGGACAATTGGTTCGCTCCGGAAAAGTGGGGGAATTACGGCCACCTGCCACCGATCAAGTTACTGTCGTTTGTCACGGCGGTGGTGTTTCTTATTCTTCGCCGCCGCTCGGCCTGATTCATCCGCGTGGGTGAAACTGTTGGTGTACGGATTTCAGCCGTTGCCCGGCCACGTGGGTGTAGACCTCGGTGGTGGAGATGCTGGAGTGGCCGAGCAGTTCCTGAATCACGCGCAGGTCGGCGCCGCGCTCAAGCAGGTGCGTGGCGAAGCTGTGTCGCAGCATGTGCGGCGTGATGTTGCGCGTAATCCCTGCAGCACGGCAGCGATTTTTGATACGCGTCCACAGCGTCACTGCGGCAAACGCCGTGCCGCGTTGTGTCAGGAATACGTTGCCGGGTGACTTGTCCCGGATCAGTTTCAATCGGCCAGCGGAGAGATAAAGCTCTATCGCCTCGACGGCCCGGCGGCCGACCGGCACGACACGCTCCTTATTGCCCTTGCCAATTACCTGAACGAATCCGGCATCGAGTCTGAGCTGCTCCATCCGCAGGCCGCGCAACTCAGCCA
>CAJXAU010000449.1 GCA_913050205.1 uncultured Verrucomicrobiota bacterium | reverse complement strand
CCTCTGCTGTTGTTGGTGCGGATGGCGATGCGGACACCATCATCCAGACCGTGCTCGAGATGCTTTACGTGTTTCATCCCAATCTCAAGAGCAATGCGATGCGTACCATGGCGTTGGTCAAGGTGCTGGCTGAGACGATCGGGATGGAGGAAAAACAGGCTGAGGCACTTTACCATGCTGCGGCCCTGCACGACATCGCCATACCCGGAGTGGACCGACCCATCATTCGGCGCTGGCTGCGTGATCCTGAAAAATGCAACAAGGATGAGATGAAACTCGTCGAGCAGCATCCGCTGGAGGCGGTCGATATGCTGAAATCGTTTCCGATGTTCCGGGAGGCACTGACGATCATCAAGGCACACCATGAGGACTGGAACGGCAAGGGCTATCCCAATCAACTCAAGGGCGAAACGATCCCGTGGGAAGCGCGGTTGTTGCGCGTGGCTTTGGATTTTTGCAGCAAACACGCCGACCCGATTCAGGCCATGCTCGAGATTGAGGAATTGTCCGAAGAGATTTACGACCCGGATGCCATCCGCGCCGTGGCCAAGGCGGTGCCGCTGACCGAGATGCCCACGGGCGAACGCGAAATCCTGCTTATAGAGTTGAAGGAAGGGATGACGCTTTCGAAGGACATCAGCAACGCAAACGGCTTTCTGTTGTTTCCCAAGGGCAAAACCCTCACCGCGTCGATGTGTGACAAGTTGTTTAACATCGATCGCATCTCCCCTCTCAACCCGTACGTACTCGTTTACTGCTAACCCTCATGGCCCTCGAAGAAGCTGACCAGACACGCGTCGACGAATTGGCCAAGCGTGCTTCGTCGGCGTTCGCCGAGTCGAATCTTGGCCAAGTGCGGCAGCTTTACGGGCAGGTGCTTGAGTTGGACCCCGGCCATCCGGCGGCAAACTATTGGCTGGGCTATCTCGAATGCCGCGAAGGCCGCCCGGAAAACGGAGTCAACTATTTGCGCACGGCGGTGGAATCTTCCCTTGGGTTTGCCGAGTGGCTTGCCCCGGACAGTTTGGTTGAGCTGGGCATGGCGCTCAACACGCTTGGCCAAGCGACCGAGGCGGGTGAGCAGTTTGCAACGGTTCTGCAACGATTCCCAACCTACGCCGACGGCCAGTTGGCCTTGGCTGAAGATCTCGGCGGCGACGAACACCTTGTCGAGTCCGCCATCGACGCCTGCCACCGTGGACTACTGGTCAATGGCCAACACCCCGGCCTGCTGAAAAAAACCGCTGAACTGCTCGAGCAGGAGGAGCGTTGGGATGAGGCAGCTGATTTTTGGGGACACCTCGCGGCGCAATCGGCACCACAGGCCAACCTGCATGTGAAGATCGGCCTCGCATGGCAAAATCACGGCGAACCCGGCGTTGCGCGTGAGGAGTTGGAAAAGGCACTCGCGATCGAGCCGGAACACGAGGCGGCCAACTTTGCGCTGGTACAACTACTTGATGAGCAGGGAGAGCCGGGGGAAATCGTCCCTCGGCTGGAGCGTCTGGCCAAGGCCAAGCCGGAGTCGGCACGGGTCGCCCTTGCCCTTGCCAATTACCTTCGCAAATTCGGGCGTTTAGCCGAGGCAATCGACTGGTGGCGAACCGGACTGGCAAAAGAGTCGAACTGGGATGACTCCTGGCGTGACCTCGGCTTTGGCCTCGAGCACCTCCACCGTCTCGACGAGGCGGTCGAGGCCTACCGTCAGGCGGTCGAGGCAGCCCCGGACAATTCTGAAAACCATCGCTACCTCGGTTCAGCGCTGCAGGATGTCGGCAAGCTCGACGAGGCGTTAGAGTCGTTCGACCGCGCAGTGGGGTTGAACGCAGACAACGCCGATGCTCACTGGGGCCGTTTTTGGGTGCGGGCACTGCGCGGCGATTTTCCTGACGCTTGGGACGACTACGAGTGGCGCTGGAAACTCTCCAATCGCAGCACCCCGCAGTTGGACGACTCCACGCCGCTCTGGGACGGCGGGGATCTATCCGGCCAGACGATTTTCCTCAGGGCGGAACAAGGCTTCGGGGACACCATACAAGTCATCCGCTATGTGCCCAAGTTGGTTGAGTTGGGGGCGACAGTGAAGGTTGGCTGCCCGCCGGCGTTGGCCCGGTTGTTGGCAGACGCGCCGGGTGTCAGTGAGG
>CAJXAU010000448.1 GCA_913050205.1 uncultured Verrucomicrobiota bacterium | reverse complement strand
TTGGTCGTGTACCAGATTTGAGCCTTGGGCGATGTGGTGCTCATCGTCAACTCAAACGACTCATCGAAGAACCCATGCGCTTGGCCAAGCGTTACGTTCGTCGTGCGCTCCAGCACCTCCACCGGTTCGCCCACGTTGGTGCGTTCCTCGAGTGCGGTCGGCTCGGCGCCCTTGGCCAAGCGACCTATTTCCGCCTCCGTCAACGCCGAGGCGAATACCGCAAACTCATCGATCACCCCGGCAACATTGCTGTCGCCCTTGTTGTCTGATCCGATCGCCGCGGCGGTCCAATCCGCCTTAAGCCGCGCGTTGTTGTTCGCCTCATGAAACAACTCGCCATCGATGTAAATCGCCTTGCGATCACGATCCTTGATGAAAACAAAGTGGTGCCACTCGCCAAAATCGCCACTCCACCTTTTATTGATCCGCGTCGTGCGGCCGTCGCAGCAACCGGCGGTGTCCCAGTAAATATTTCGGTTACTCCACGGGATATGTGCCTGGGCATTGCGTTCACCGCTTGAGGCGCTCGCCGCGCCCAGCCAAAATGTGGAGGACGCGCTGACGCCGTGCAGTTTCTGCCAGAACGATACCGTAAGCTGATTGAAATCAGACGCCGGTTTGAGCCAGGAATCGCCGCCGTCAGTCTTGTGGTCAATCTTGATCCAATTGCCATCGGGCTCCGTGCCGAAGTCAATCGCCCGATCCAGTTTCTCGCCGGAACGCCCCACCACCAACACAGGCTCGCCAAGCAACTCGCCCTCGATTTTCGAAACGACATCCACCGCCGAGCCGGCATTAAACGCCTTGGCACTGTCAAAATCCCAGTAGGCCAGCAGGTTGAGATAACCCTTTCCGATGTGCCGTTCCTGCGCGTGCGCTTGGCCAAGCGAGAACACGAAAACAACTAGCAAAAAGTGGAGGAACAGTTTCACAAAAAGAAACGGTCAGCGCTTGGCCAGCGGGCGCACGTAAACATTGGCCATCGAGACCGAACCACCCGGTACGATACGGATCGGCCCCTTCGCCGCAACACCCTTCAATTCATCGCCGTCAATCACCTTGCGCCCATTCAGGCTCAGGGTCAGCCGATCCCCGCGTAGTTCCCCCTCGAACCGGTTCCAGTTTCGCCCCTTCAAAACGAGGTCTCCTTTGAACGAGTCTGGCGCAACACGAATCGTCGAGGCTGCATCTCCGCGCAAACGAAACTCCAGCGGCTTGGTTTTCTCCGAGATGGCCACATCAAATATGAAGCCGAAATCACCAAACGACTCCTCCGAGACTAGCGCCTTGTCGGCACCACCCGATTCGCCATGAAAACGAAACTGCCAGTCGTGCGAGCGCCAGCCGTCCGCCGTTCTCCACCCGGAAAAGTCGACACCGGTGTAGAGACAACGATACCCACGATCGGCGATCGCCACCTGCCCCGGCTTGAGCGGCGTCAGCGGCAGTTCCTTGATCCGTATGTTGCGGTAATGCACCACGCCCCCCTCGGACTCAATGCAAATGTAGCCCTTGCGCGGGCTGGCCTCTCTGCCCTTCGTGACCACCTTCCCGTTCACCGCCAGTGAGATGTTCCCATCGTTGCAGACGATCCGATAATGGTTCCAATTCGGCGACGGCTTGGAACGGTTCTCCGTCGGGAACGCCCGACTGCCGCCCCGACCGTTGATCGGCGTCATCTTCGCGCCATGGATTGGAAAAATATCCCCGTGCGTCGTGTAGCCGCGCGTGTTGCCGTAGGCATTCTCCAGCACCTGCACTTCGATACTGCGATGAAACGGCTGGCCGCGAGCGGTGATGTCGTCCGCCCAGACGAAGATGCCCGCGTTACCGCGCGGCTTCATGTGCCGCCACTCCACCTCCATGATGAAATTCTGGTACATACGATCCGTGCGCAGTTCACCTATCGGTTTACCGGAGCAAATCAGCATTCCATCCCGGACCGACCAAGTGGAAGGTGCCGTGTTCACCGGCACCCAGCCGGAAAGATCCTTCCCGTTGAACAACGGGCGAAACCCATCCTCATCGGCAGCAACCGACGCCACCGACAGCATCAGAGCCAAACCAAGCGGGAGACTTCTTATTTTGTGGAAACACATGATGCGCGGAGATTGCCCCCACCCAAGCGCTTGGCCAAGCGCAAACCGAA
>CAJXAU010000447.1 GCA_913050205.1 uncultured Verrucomicrobiota bacterium | reverse complement strand
TGAGCCGGCATGGGCACCTTTCAAACAGGGATGCCGCAGAGGCGATCGAAACTCTGGCCAATGGCACCCTCCGCAATGTCGTGCTGGGCCACCTGAGCAGCGACTGCAACACCCCGGAGATTGCACGGGGTAGTGTTGCGGAAAAACTTGGCCAAGCGGGTATCGATAACATCGGGATCACCGTCTCCACCCAAGGCGAACCCACCGAGACAATCACCCTCTAGACAGCGCTTGGCCAACCGCAAAATGGAGGGACGAGCCTGCGAGTCCGCTGACTGTTTGGGGGGGTAGAAAACTACAGAGGTGCTCGATCAAAACGCTGCCGCGCCACACATTCGTCTGAAACAAACACCCCGGTGAGCCAGCCCTGCCTCGCCGCTTGGCCAAGCGCGATTCAGGCGCAGCGACCGCAGTTGCCCGGGTTGCCGGAACAACTTGGCGGTGCCGAATCTGGCTCACCGCCGGTCGCCGCAAAAACAGACAGTTCTTTTTTCATTCGGCGCGACCCACAGTGGGGACAGTCCGGCACACTGGTTTCGCTGCTCGAGCGCATTAAATGTTCGCTCGTCTTTCGGCATTTCGAACAGGTGTATTCAAAGAGAGGCATTGGAGGTGGGCATTAAACTTCGGGGGTCCGGCCGGCATCGACCACTTCAAAAATATATCCGTTGATGTCGCGAAAAAAGAATCGCTCGAACGGCGTCTCGCGAATTGGGTCGATCAATTCTGCTCCCCGTTGAACCAGCCGCTCTTTTAATCCCGGAAATCCGTCGACCGGATATTCGACAGCAAAGTGTCGTCCAAACTCGCGTTCAAATTCGGACGGCTCGAAGTCAGGCACCCGCAACAGGTGCAACTCCTGACCGGGCGCAATCCGCAACCAAGCGGCGTCCACCTCCACATTATTCGGTCGGGCGATCGGTTCCCAGCCGAGTGTCTCGGCAAAGAATTCGCGTGTCGCGACCACGTCCCGCGTGGCGAGGGTAAAGTGAGCGATGCTCATCGATCAGGAAATCGGGTAGTCCTCAATCTCCGCTGTCACGCAGATTTGCACGGCGGCGTTGAGCGGCATCTCGTCGATACCCACCGCAAGCCGCGCGTGCCGACCGCGCTCTCCGAAAACGGACCGGATCAGTTCCGACGCGCCATTGAGCACCTGCGGGTGGCCGCGAAAGCCGGGAGCAGTGTGAACGTAACCATCGACCTTCACGATTTGCCGAACCCGGTCGAGATCGCCGGCTGCGGCCTTGAGTTGTGAGATGGCGTTGATCGCGCACTGGCGCGCGGCCTGATAGCCCTGATCCTCTGTAATCTCAGCACCGCACTTGCCTGAGAAGGTTAGTTCCCCGTTTTTCCATGGCAACTGCCCGGAGGTCAGGATGAGGTTCCCGGTACGCATCCACGGCTCGTAGGCGGCCACGGCCGGGGGCGGGGGCGGCAACTCAATGCCGAGTTCCAATAGTCTTGCTTCAACACTCATGTAAAAAAATCACTTGGTTTGTTTGCCTCGTCAATCGGCTATTTGAAAAACGCCGGAAACTCGGACTTGGTCGCTGCGATGCCGCGATTGATGTAATCAAGGTCACCGGCGATGCTAAACAACTGGCAACCAAACTCGCGGCACTTTAAGGCAAACGCCTCGGTCTTGGAGAGCACACCCCACGGTTTGCCGTTGGCCTTGGCTGCGGCAGCGATGCGCTCGATCGCCCCGAGCACATGGGGATCCATCGGGTTGCCCGGTTTGCCGAGGTTGTTCGACAAATCGCTTGGCCCGACGAACAGGCAGTCCACCCCGTCCACGGCGGCGATGCCCTCGACACACTCCACCGCTTCCGCCGTCTCGATCTGGATCACCGTCCATCGATCGCGGTTGCTATCGGCCACATGCTGCGGCGCCGGCTTGGCACCGAACTCCGCTTCATAACTCCCGAGGAACAACCCACGCTCGCCCTCTGGGTGATATTTCATCCAGCGCACCAATTGCTCCACCTCGGGCACGCTGCGAACCTGCGCCATCATTACGCCACTGGCACCGCCCTCCATCGGGCGCATCACGGTCGCGTAATCGGTCGGGGCCACCCGCGCAAAGGCATCCAGTCCAGCGGCACGGCAGGCCATCAGCAACAACTCGAGTTCCTGATTCGGCAGCCCGGAATGTT
>CAJXAU010000446.1 GCA_913050205.1 uncultured Verrucomicrobiota bacterium | reverse complement strand
CTCGACCTCGCGCTGATGGTGATGGGCGATCCCGCCGCCCCGGCCGCGGTGTCCGCATCGGGTGGTCGTATCCAGCACAAGGGCGACGACGCCGAGGTGCCGGACGTGGAAATCCTGCAGTACGACTATCCCGGTTTTGTCCTGACATTCGAGCACTCTCACTTCGCCGGGGCGATGAACAAGATTAACGGCAGCATCCGCGCAAGCGACAAGTTTCCGCACTGGCCGCAGTGTGCGACGCGCATCGAGTTTTACGGCACGAAGGACATGATGATGCTCGGCCGGCATGGCGGCGGTTGGCAAGTGTTCGCCTCCAACGGCCGGGTGGTGGAGCAGCAGTACGGTCGTCACCCCGATCCGCAGCATCAGCAGAACTTCGTTGAATGCATCCGTTCACGCGAGCTGCCCAATGCGGACGTCGGCATTGCGCAGTTGACGACCTCCGTGATGCACATGGGCAACATCGCGCACCGGGTCGGCAATCAAAAACTACGGTTCAATGCCAAGACTGAACAATTCATCGACAACGCCGCAGCCAATCGCCTGGTCAAGCGGCAAAACGTCAACGAGTTTTCTGTCACGGAGCCGGTTTGAGTCGGGACGCCGACCCCGAGTGGTTGCGTCTCACGAAGCCGACCACGCCGTTCACCAGCCGGGGTGCCGTGTTTTCTATGTGGGCGTTGTGACCGCTGTTCGCAATGAACACCCAAGCCTTGTCCAGTAACCGCTCAGGAGCAAAACGGCGGCGATGGCGGTGATGATTTTCATCGCGGATCAGCTTGGCCAAGCGCGAACCGCTTGGCAATTCGGGGCTTCACAGGCTGGGTGTTCCGCCGTTGACTGGCGAGCCGCTTAGCCGCTTGGCCAAGCGGCTACTTGTCATCGTTTTCTTTAAAAATCTATATTGAGTCGGGGAATTGGACATCGCGCTTGGCTTGCCGCCTGGTTGGTCTCAGTGCCGCTTGGCGTTGCGCAGCCAGTGGATGACGAATTCTGGGTGCGGATCACTGCGCCGACGGAAACGCGCATCGAGGCACCCGGCGTAACGCAAGTTGAGGCCAAGGCGAATCTTGGTGGTCAGCCGATCGAGCGGGTCGAGTTTTCGATCGACGGTGAGTTGGTGTTTACCGATAAAACCGAGCCATACATCTTCGAGTGGCAAAACCGGCGCGTGGGCCGATTTGTGCTTGCCGCTGTTGCGCAGGGTATCGACGGCGAGGCGGTGGAGTCGTCCGGGATCGATTTTACCGTTGTACCCCGCCGGAGTGCTGAAGAGACCGTGTTGATCGCCAAGGGCAGCCGCTGGCGTTATCTCGATACCGGCGAGCCACCGGGTGAAAACTGGAGCGGCGTAGAGTTTGATGACTCCCTCTGGCTCGAGGGGCCGGCGCAACTCGGCTACGGCGAAGGCGACGAGGCCACTCGAATTCGTTTCGGTGACGATCCTCGGGAAAAACACATCACCACTTGGTTTCGCCGGACGATCGTGGTGGATGATCCCGGCCGGCTTGATGCGTTAAAGCTGCAGTTGCAGAGTGATGACGGGGCAGTGGTGTACGTGAACGGACACGAGGTCGTGCGGTTTAATTTGCCGGAAGGCGAGATCACGCCGGAGACGACAACGCTGCGCTCGGGCGATCCCGGTTTTTTACCGTACGATCTAAACCCGGACGAACTCGAGGACGGCAAAAACATGATCGCGGTGGAAGTGCACCAGAGCCGGCCAAACAGCAGCGACGTCAGCTTTGACCTTGAGTTGACCGGCATCGAGCCGGAGGAAACCAACAGCCGACCGTTCGTGACGTTGGCTCCGACGGCGAATGATACGCTGATCGCGCTTGGCCGCGTCTGGCAGTTTTCGGCGGATGCCTTTGACCTCGATGGGCAAATCGACCGGGTCGAGTTTTATGCCGGTGAGGAACGGCTTGGCCAAGTGCGGGAGGAGCCGTTCAAACTCGATTGGACGCCGAAAGCGGTCGGAGAGTTTACGCTGACGGCGGTCGCGTGGGATGATGAGGGGGTGTCCACTCGATCCGAGCCGGAACAGGTAACAGTCGGAGCGGATACCGGTGCGCCATCAATCGCTGCGATCCATCCCTCGCCCGGTCGCGTGACAAAACTGACCGCGGTGACGGTGACATTTTCCAAACCGGTGCTTGGC
>CAJXAU010000445.1 GCA_913050205.1 uncultured Verrucomicrobiota bacterium | reverse complement strand
ATCCGCTTGCGCCACTTCGGGTAATCGGAGTCGAGCAGCTTGGCTGGGGCGTCGCCGTACCACGAGTAACCGGTGCGCCGCTCGAGCGTCACCTCGGCAAGCGTGTAAACCTTGATGCCGTCTCGGTTGCAGAAAAACGGACGGTTGGTATCGACCTCGTAAAACCTCGCCCACACCGGGCTGGCCTCGGGATCGCGGACGACGCGGACGTCCTGTTCGATGACCTTGTTGCCGTCCTTCACCGGGTCGATGTCGAATCGCTCGATGCGAATGCCCCGGATGGCCGAGCGGCGAAACCACGCGACAGCTCCCTCAACAGCCGCGACGATCTCCGCGCTCGGGGCTTCCTCTTCCATGAGAAAGCGGACGATCTTCACGCTCTCGCCGCCGGAGATGGACGGCAACTCGTAGCTCCGCGCCTTGACCGGTTTGAGCGTCTTGTGATCGTGCTGCTGGCACCACGCCGTCTTTTTGCCATCGACCACGATCTGGCAGTCGAGCACCACGCGCATGGCCTTGGTCAACGCCTGCCGGCAGCGTTCCCGGTCAGCCGGCTTGACCCAGCGGAAGTCAGTGTGTTTTTGCGTGATCTCTTTCAGCAATTGCATCACGCCGATCATGGCATTGTCGTTGAAGGTAATGGCATCGACATCGGAGCCGCGCCAGCCGCCGCTTGGCCGTTGTTCGCGGAGGATAAATTCCAGCCCACGCCGGGCGGCGTTGCGGTAACCGGGGTTGCTGGTTTTGTTGTAGCCCTTGGCCAAGTCGCGTATCTGGACGTACGTGGCGCTGTTGTCGATGGTACTCTTGCGCTTGGGGAATTTCTTAAATCCCTCCTCCGCGTCGCTGAGTGTTTTGAACTGTTCCCACCCCACATTCTTTGGCCAGCCACCGTCGGCGTTTTGGAAAAGCAGGATCATCTCCGACTTCAGGTCGATGGAGATTTCCGGCGGCGAAACGGCCATGGCCGGTGCGGCAAAACAAAAGCCAAGCAGCATTCGGAACATGCTGGGAGCCTAAGCCAGAATCAGCGCTTGGCCAAGTGGGAGTTCAGCGCGGTATCGACAGCCGTTTGCAACGCCAGCGAACGGGTGGGCAGGGGAAAGTCGGACGGCGCCTCGAGGGTGTACGACAGGCGCGTCTTGTTGTTTTGGACGATGTAAAACGCCTCGGGCCACAACGGACGGGCATCGGGCGAGGCGAGCGGACGCAGCAGGCCGCCCTTGGCCGGCCGGCCATCGATTAGCTCTGACTGGTCGATCGGGCAGACCGCCTCGACCGCCTCGAGCATCGCCTCGGATGCGGCGTGCTGTTTGTCCGGGTTTAACTCGTACAGGTAAAAGCCCTTGGCCTCCCAGTCCTCGTGCAGGCAGAGCGCGATATCGACTTCCGGCAGGGCATCGATCCAGCCCTTGTGCGCGGCGACTTCCGGCGATTTGAAGTGTCGGTAATCTCGGTTTAGGTCGGTGCCGGCCATGTTCTCGCGGGTGTTGCCGGGGAAGCCGGTCGGGTTCAGGCAGGGACAAAGATAGAGGCTGACATCGTCTGGCCAGGCGTTGGCCTCGAGCATTTCGGCCAGTGCCACCGGGCCACCCGGTTCGTCCCCGTGGATGCCGGTGGAAATGTAGGCGGAAAGCCGCTCGCGCTTGGCCAAGCGGCGCAGGCCGTAGAGAGGGAGTTCGCCCGCGCCGGGAAAAAGTTCCACGCTCCAGCCGTGTTGTTCCACTGCAGCGAGGGTGCGTTCCAGCACTTCGCTGATGCGGATTGTTTCCCCAAAGTAACCGCCGTCGTTTTTGCCGAGCGGCCGGGTCATGGTGACGATCAGGTCAGGCGGAGACGGCGTCCTCGACCGGTTTTTCTTCACTGCCGCACTTGCTGCCGCAGCCTCCTCCGCTGAGTTGATCTGCGAAGTCGTTGTCCCAGTCGGGGTCGAGCCCGAGATCGCGCAGCATCTGCAAATCCTTCTCGACCGGTTGGTTGAGCGTGGTCAGGTAGTTGCCGACCATCAGCGCGCTGGCTCCGGCGGTGAAGACCATGCTCTGCATGTCGCGCAGGTTAACCGTGCGGCCACCGGCGATCATGATTTCCTTTTGAGGAAGGATGAATCGAAACACGGCGATGGTCTTGAGGATCTCCATTGGTGGCAGCGGCTCCTGGTTTTCCATCGGTG
>CAJXAU010000444.1 GCA_913050205.1 uncultured Verrucomicrobiota bacterium | reverse complement strand
CGCTGATGGTCATCAACGCGACGCAAGATGGCATTCAGTTTTCGGTCGGCGAGGCAAAGAAATCGCTGGCGTTGACACGGCCGATTTATGCGCTGCACGGCAAACCGAATTCGGTGAAGCACCTACCGGTGGAGTCGAAGCACGATTACAATGAGCCAATGCGCGAGGCGATGTACGGCTGGATGACGCGGCATCTCAAGGGCCAAGGCAACGGCGCGCCCATCGACGAGCCGAAGATTGAAACGGTGGATCCAGAAAAGCTGCGATGCTTCCCCGGCAAAACGCGCCCTGATGATTGGCTGACGATTCCAAAATTTGCCAAGCGCGAAGGCCGCCGGATCGTGATGCAACTCGAGCAGTCCAATTGGGGCGATGACCTCGACAAAGTCCGCCACGCGCTGGACGTGCACGTGCTCGGCGGCACCAAGCCACGACCAACACGGCTGCTCAAGGACGGCACCGAGTCGCCCACACGCCTCATCAATTTTTCGCCCGAGCCGGGAATCTGCCTCACTGCCAATGAGACGCTTGGCCAAGCGCCCCGTAAAAAGGGCCGCGTGATTTTTCTCAGCCTCGATGGCGAAGTGAAACTTGCTGAAAACAAGCTCGCCGCCGCAGTTCAGCAATCCGGTCACACTGTGTTGTCCCTCAGCCTGCGCGCCACCGGTCAGCACGCCTACCCGCGCGACGCCATCCGCCGCGCTCCGGACCACAACACCGCCGAGTGGTCGCTCTGGCTTGGCCAACCGCTCCTCGGCCAATGGGTCCGCGACCTCCGAACCCTGCTTGACCAACTCGGCAACGAGCCCGTCACTGTGATCGGCAACGGCCCCGCTGGGGTGGTGGCGCTTTGTGCGGCGGCGTTGGATGAGCGGATTGCCCACACGGTCACCATCGGCTCGCTCGCCAGTTATATCAGCGACGTGCCGTACACCAACCAGCGACTCGGCTTGATGGCGCCGAACATGTTGCGCGAAGCCGGCGACATCCCGAACCTCGCCGCGCTCATTGCCCCCCGCAAACTCACGATCGCCGGCGCTGTGCACGGCAGCGGCAAGGCGTTGACAGCAGCGGAGTTAAAGGCCAATTTCAATTTCACCGGCCGCTTTTTTAAAGGCGGCTCGTTCACCGTGCTGTCCAACGGAGACGACCAAGCCATCCTTCGCATTTTGAAATGAATCTTTCGAATTTCATCTTGGCCGTTGTTTTTGCGTCGGGCGCTATGGCCGCCGACAAAAAGCATTGGTCGTTCCAGCCCGTGAAGCGCGTGGCCGTGCCGGCTAAGAGCCACCCCATCGATTACTTTATTGGTCGTAAGCTACGGGAGAATAATCTGAAACCTTCACCCAAGGCAGATCGAATCACCCTGATGCGGCGCGCATCTCTGGATCTGACCGGACTGCCGCCCGATCCTGCCGCGGTGAAAAAATTCGTCGGGGATCCGAGAACGACAGAGATCGCTTTTGCCGAAGCAGTTGATGGGCTACTGGCCTCTCCTCACTATGGAGAACGTTGGGCGCAGCATTGGCTGGATGTGGTGCGCTATGCGGATACCCACGGGTTTGAAGTGAACACGCCGCGCCCGAACGCGTGGCCTTACCGTGACTACGTGATTGAGGCGTTCAACAAGGACGTTCCGTTTGATCAGTTCATCCGCGAACAAATTGCGGGAGATCAGTTGGGCAAGGATGCGGCGACCGGTTTTCTGATGACGGCTGCACGCCTGTTGCCGGGGCAGATTGGCAAGGATGCTGAATCCATGCGGCTCGCGCGTCAGGATGAGTTAAGTGAAATCGTCATCAACACGAGCGAGGCTTTTCTGGGACTCAGCGTGGGTTGTGCGCGCTGCCATGATCACAAATTTGATGAGATCTCGGCGAAGGATTATTACTCCATGCAGGCGTTCTTCTCCGGCGTGTCCTACGGCGAGCGCCCAATCCAACCGGATAATGCGGAGGCCTTGCGCAAGGAGATCGAAGAAATCAAAGCGCGCGTGCGCGAGATTGATCGTGCAGTGGCCGGCTTCGTGCCGCTGGCCCGATCGGGTGTGGAACGAGCGTCAGTCAACGCCTTGCTGAATGTTGAGCGATTTGCTCCGGTGAAGGCCCGCAAGGTTCGGTTCACGATTAAAAAGACGAATCGCTTGGAGCCTTGCATCGACGAACTGGAA
>CAJXAU010000443.1 GCA_913050205.1 uncultured Verrucomicrobiota bacterium | reverse complement strand
TACGACGCATCGGTGCTGATGGCCAAGCGCTTGGCCGTGGCCCGGATGTTTTGCGGTTTAAAATAAGCGCACTCGATGAGCACGTCCTCAGTGTCTTCGCCGATCTCGCTGTTCAGTCCGCCCATGATGCCAGCCAAGGCCACGCCCTTGGTTTCATCGGCAATCAACAGCGCCTCGGAGGGCAACTCGTGTTCCTTCTCGTCGAGTGTGGTGAATTTTTCCCCGGCGGCCGCGTCGCGAACAACAATCACCGGTTTGTCCGCGCCCTCTGTTTTAGTGAGTAAATGATAGTCGAATGCGTGCAGCGGCTGACCGGTTTCGAGCATGACGTAGTTGGTCACATCGACCACGTTGTTGATGCTCCGGATGCCAACCATCTCGAGTGTGTTGCGTAGCCAATCCGGGCTGGGGCCGACCTTTACGCCGCGCACGACGCGGGCATTGTAGCGCGGGCAATGCTCGGCGTTGTCGAGCCGGACATCCACCAGCGCTGCGGTCTCTTCGTCGTCGGTTGGCAACTCCGGCACTTCCGGCACACGAAGCGGCTGGCCAGTCAGCGCATTCAACTCACGGGCAATGCCAATCACGCTATTCCAGTCCGGCCGGTTGGGCGTAACCTCCAAATCATAAACCACATCGTCGCCGGCACGCCCCAGATGCTCGGCAAATGGCTGCCCAACCTGCGCCTCGGCCGGGAGCAACAGCAAGCCGTCGGCGTCTTCGGCGATGCCCAACTCCTTGGCCGAACACATCATGCCGCAGGACTCGACACCTCGAATTTTGCCGACCTTGATCTTGAACGGCTTCTCGCCCGGCTCGGTGGGCATCTCGCAACCGGGCAGTGCCAGCGGCACCTTGCTGCCGACTTCGAAATTCGTCGCACCGCAGACAATCTGCCGCACGCCCTCTCCGTCGTTCACTTTGCAGAGCGACAGCCGGTCGGCATCCGGATGCTGTTTCTTTTCCAACACCTCGCCGACCACGATGTTTTCGAACCCGCCCGACACTTTCTCCACACCCTCGACCTCGAGTCCGATCATGGTCAATTGCTCGGTGAGTTCATCGGGGGTCGATTCGAAATCAACGTATTGCTTCAGCCAATTGTAGGTAACTTTCATTTCCGAGGGCAGGCCGGCGAAAACCGGGGCGCGGCAGAGTACCCCAAAACCGGCAAAATGCGATGGAATTTTTGACCGCCACCTGCGGCACAAATCCTTTGCCACAATCACGCCACGGTGAAACACTGCCCGCCCATGATATTGGAAAAACGTATTTTTCCGGCCAAAAAACAGGCCGCCCTGCTCCTTGCCGCGGCACTCAGCCTGCCGGCTTTTGCCGCCGCCAAGGAGGATGCAGCAGAGAAGAAGGTGACCGAGGGCCACTCCTTCCACGGCGAGGCGTTCAATGAGGGTCCCCGCCAAAGCGCTTACCTTATGAAAGGTATGGGCCGCGTCCGTTTCCCGGTCACTACCGAGAGCCAGGAGGCACAACTCTTTTTCACACAGGGCGTCGCGCAGTTGCACGGGTTCTGGTACTTCGAGGCCGAGCGCAGCTTCCGGCAGGCGGCGATGCTCGACCCCGACTGCGCCATGGCCTACTGGGGCATGGCCGTGGCCAACCGCAACAATACCGACCGCGCCAAGAAATTCATCGAGGAAGCAAAAAAACGCCGCGACAAGGCCGGCAAGCGTGAAAAACTCTGGATCGATTCCGAGGTCAACTACTGGGCCGACACCAAAAAATCCGAGAAGGATCGGCGGCGGAAAATGGTGCGCGACCTCGAAACGATCATTTACGACTACCCGGATGACATCGAGGCGAAGGCCTTCCTCGCCGTCTGGCTTTGGCAAAGCGCCTACAAGGGGCTGTCTATCAGCAGCCATATGACGGTCAACCTGTTGATTCAGGACGTACTTGACGTTGAGCCGATGCACCCGTGTCACCACTTTCGGATTCACCTTTGGGACAACGAAAAACCGGAACGCGCCGTCGCCTCGGCCGCACGCTCCGGCCAATCCTCACCCGGCATCGCTCATATGTGGCACATGCCCGGCCACACCTACTCCAAACTCAAACGTTATCAGGACGCCGCCTGGCAGCAGGAAGCCAGTGCCCGTGTTGACCACGCCCACATGATGCGCGACCGCGTGATGCCGGATCAGATTCACAAC
>CAJXAU010000442.1 GCA_913050205.1 uncultured Verrucomicrobiota bacterium | reverse complement strand
TTCACCTTGGCGGACTCAAGCGCGGCATCCCTCGCGTGCGCCAGTTGACCCTCCGCCTCCTTGAGCGGCGTGATGTCCTTTGACACGCCAAATGTACCTATGATTTTACCCTCCGGGTTTCGCATAGGCATCTTGGTCGTCAACACCCACCCAACACTGCCGTCATTCCAAGTTTCCTTTTCCGTTTTGCCGATGATTGCCCTGCCGCTCTTTAAAATCTCCAGCTCATCCTCCAACGCGAGCTTGGCGTGTTCCACACTGAAAAAGTCCGCGTCGGTCTTCCCGACCGCATCCTCCGGGCTCTCCAGCCCGAAGTCTTTAGCCAGCTCTCGGCTGATCATCAAAAACCGGCTGTTACTGTCTTTGAAATATATCCGGTCCGGAATGCTGTCGAGCAGCGTACGCAACAAGTCACGTTCGTGCGCCAACGCCATCTCTGTGCGTTTCTGTAGGGTGACATCCCAAAAAATTCCCTGCACTCCGGAGCATCGGCTGGCCTCATCGTAGGTGGGTGTTTTGACCACGTGCACCCAAGCCTTCTCCCCGTCTGCCGCTACGTGTTCCTCAACCGTGTCGAGCGACTTGCCGCTTTCCATGATGCCAAAGTCATCCTCGCGGTATTTGTTGGCGAGGTCGGCAGGAAAAAAATCGAAGTCGGTTTTGCCGATGATCTCCCGCCTCGTCTTGCCCAACTCCTCGCAAAACCCGTTGTTGGCGAAAACGAACTTGCCGCCGGCATCCTTCCGGAAAATTTTCTGCGGCAGATTCTCCACCAGTGAATGAAACAAAATCTCAGATCGGCGCAGCTCCAGCTCCGCCCTTTTTTGTTCTGTAATATCCTGAACCGTCCCCTCGTAGAAAAGTGACTCGCCTGCAGCATCGCAAACTTCGCGCGCCGTTTCAGAAATCCAGATTCGCGATCCGTCCTTCCGGAGAATCTCTGACTCAAACTGCTCAATTCTGCCCTGTGCCCGGATGAGGTTGAGGAACAACTCACGCTGATTCGGATCCACGTAGAGCTGGCCCTCGATGTCGCCGATCGCCTCGATCAGCGTCGCGGGCGAATCGTACCCGTACAACTCAGCCAGGCGGCGGTTGGCATAAATGTACTTCCCCTCGTGAGAGCTACGGAAGATGCCGACGACCACCTCATCGAACACCGTCGAATCCTCGGCGTATTGTTGACTAGGGCTGTCGCTGGGTTTGCTCATGGTCGCGTTGCGCTTGGCCAAGCGAGAGTAAAAAGCCGCCTGCGCTTGGCCAAGCGGATTCGGCACTCAACGCTTTACCGCTCCGCCGCCGCCCCGCATGCTGGCGCTCCGCTTTGCTTGGCCAAGCGCTCAAAAATGAAGCTCGGATCCCACATGTCCACCGCCGGCGGCGCCTGGAAAGCTATTGAACGCGCCCGCTCCGTCGACTGCGAAAGCACCCAGATTTTCGTGAAGAGCAACATGCAGTGGTTCGGCAAGCCGCCCAAGCCTGCCGACGCCGAGCGTTTCAGGGGCGAGTTGGCCAAGGGCGATGTCGGAACAGTCTTCGGCCACGCTGGTTACTTGATCAACCTCGCCGGGCCGGATGGTGACAATCTCGATAAGTCAATGGAGTCGCTCTCGCAGGAGATCGAGTTTGCCACCACACTCGGCGTGCCGTTTCTCGTGCTGCATCCCGGAGCGCACCTTGGTCAGGGCGAGGAGACCGGTGTCAAACGCATTGCCAAGGCGCTCAACCAGATTTTTCGGGCCACGAAAAAATCGCCGGTTCGGATCGCGCTGGAAAACACCGCCGGTCAGGGCACTTGCCTTGGCCACCAGATCCGGCACTTGGCTGATATTTTTGAAAAAGTGAAACAGCCGGAGCGGTTGGGGGTCTGCCTCGACACGGCGCATTTTTTTGCCGCTGGTTACGACATCCGCAAACCCAAGGGCTGGGACGCCGCAATCGGAGAGGTGGAAAAAATGATCGGGCTGGATCAGGTGCTCGCATTTCACCTGAACGACTCGAAGACGGATCTCTATTCCCGAGTCGACCGACACGACCACATCGGCCACGGGTTGATCGGAAAAAATGCCTTCAAGCACATCGTCAACGATGCGCGGTTTGCCGACACACCGGCCTGCCTGGAGACACCCAAGTCGCCCGACCTGCACGAGGACGTCGAAAACCTGAACACACTGCGCTCACTCCG
>CAJXAU010000441.1 GCA_913050205.1 uncultured Verrucomicrobiota bacterium | reverse complement strand
TGCCGGGTGCGGTGCGGCCGGCACGACCGGCGCGTTGGTCGGCGGAGGCGCGGCTAATCTCCTCGATGAGCAACGTGCCAAAGCCGCGTTCGCTGTCGAAGCGGGCCACGCGGGCGAGCCCTCCGTCGATGACGTGGCGAATGCCGTCGATGGTCACGGACGTCTCGGCCACGTTCGTTGCGACGACGACTTTGCGACGGTTGCAGTCGCTGAACGCTCGATCCTGATCTGCCGGTGGTAGCTCGCCGTGCAGCGGGATTAACTCCACCGGCTCAGCGAGGCGTCGTCGGTTGAGTGCACTGATCGTGCCGCGGATTTCGCCCATGCCGGGCATGAAAATCAGGATGTCTCCCGGCGAGTCGTTTCGCAAAATCAACTCCACCGCGTCGGCTGCCTGCTCGGTGACCGGGTCGCGGTTGCGGTATTGGCCAAAGCGAATCTCGACCGGGAACGTACGCCCGTCGGAGGTGAGCACGGGGCAGGGCGCGTCCGGCGCTTGGCCAAGGTAGCGGGCCACGGAGCCGGTCTGAATGGTGGCCGACATGACGACGATCTTCAGGTCGTCGCGGCTCGAGCGCTGGAGTTTTTTGACGAGGCCAAGTGCGAGGTCGCTCATTAGGTTGCGTTCGTGAAACTCGTCGAACAGCACCGCGCCAACGCCGGTCAGTTCGGGATCATCCTGCAGCCGTCTCAGCAGCACGCCTTCGGTGATAAACTCGATCTTGGTTTCGGGGCCGGTGTGATTTTCGAACCGAACCTGATAGCCCACGCCTTGGCCAAGCGGGGTGGAGCGTTCCCACGCGACACGGCGAGCGAGCGAGCGGGCGGCGACGCGGCGGGGCTGCAGGACGACCACGCGGCGTTCGCCACAGAGGACGTCGTCGAGAATCATCTGCGGCACCTGGGTGGATTTGCCGGAGCCGGTGGGTGCGCCGAGCACGAGGCAGTTTTGAACCGCCAACGTGTCGGTGATTTCCCCGTGGATATCCCAGATGGGAAGCGCTTGGCCAAGCGCCTGGCTCACGGCGACGGGGACTGAAGGAGCAGGCGCAGGACGAGTGCGATCAGCGAGGCGATGCCCATCATGCCGCCCGGCATGAACTTCCAACTGCGAAAGTATTTCGCGCCAAAAAGGATCAACAGTGCGGCGAGCAGGATATCCGCCGCTGTCGAGGGGATGACATCCACTGCTGCAAGGATGAGCGGGATGGCGAAGACGGTGGAGGCGATGATGGAGGCTTTGCTCTTGGCCTTGATGAAGCCCATCAGGCCGCCGGCGATCAGCAGCACGATGTAAATCCAGAGAATGATGACAGTAGTTTCCATGGTTTGGTGAGGGAGGTTAAAGGAGGTGACCCAGTTTTTCGCGCTTGGTGCGCAGATAGTTTTTATTATGGCGATTGGGCTTCACGCGGATCGGCACTTGCTCGACGATCTCAAGCCCGTACCCCTCCAGCCCGACGATCTTCTTCGGGTTGTTGGTGAGCAGTCGGATTTTTTTGATGCCAAGGTCAGCAAGGATCTGGGCGCCGATGCCGTACTCGCGCAGATCCATCGGGAAGCCCAGTTTTTCGTTGGCCTCGACCGTGTCGTAGCCGTTTTGCTGAAGTTTGTAGGCCTTGATCTTTGGCGCGAGCCCAATGCCTCGGCCCTCCTGCCTCATGTAAAGGATCACGCCGTGTCCGGCTTCGCTAACCTGTTTCATCGCCTGCTGCAGCTGCGGGCCGCAGTCGCATCGGCGCGAGCCAAACACGTCTCCGGTAAGGCATTCGCTGTGCACGCGCACGAGCGTCCGGCGGCGTGCGCTCATCTTGCCTTTCACGAGGGCGAGGTGATGTTCGCCGTCCAACTCGGAGCGATAAAGGTGCAGGTCAAACTCACCGTAGTCGGTCGGCATCTTGATGACCTCCTCGAAGGCTATGAGCTTTTCGCGTTTGCGCCGGAATTCGATCAACTGTGCGATCGAGCAAATCTTGAGCTTGTGTTTTTTTGCAAAACGCCGCAGCTCGGGAAGCCGCGCCATTGAGCCGTCGTCGCTCATAATCTCACAGATGACCCCCATCGGCCGGCAACCGGCCAACCGAGCGAGATCGACAGCGGCCTCCGTATGACCGGCCCGCTGCAGTACGCCACCGCTTTTTGCGCGGAGCGGAAAGATGTGCCCCGGCTGGACGAGGTCGTCGGCG
>CAJXAU010000440.1 GCA_913050205.1 uncultured Verrucomicrobiota bacterium | reverse complement strand
CGGCTGGTTTCGCGCATGAGCAGTTTTGTGGTGCAGCGAAACAAGGCCATCGTGGGCGAGAATGCGTTTGCCCACTCAAGCGGCATCCATCAGGACGGCATCATCAAGAAACGCGAAACGTATGAGATCATGGACCCGGAGGACGTCGGCTGGGGCCAGACCGAGCTGCCGCTGACCAAGCACAGCGGCCGCGCCGCCATGGCGATGCGCCTCAAGCACCTTGGCTTCAAGCTGACCGATGACGAGATCACCAATGTCTTCAGTCGCTTCAAGGAAATTGGAGACAAGAAAAAATTTGTCTACGACGACGACCTCGGCGCATTGGTCGACGGCCAGATGACCAAAGTACCGGAGACATGGGTGATGGAGTACGTCAACGTCACCAGCGGCAACCAAACCGTGCCCACCGCCACCGTGCGCCTGCGCAAGGCAGCCACGGGTCGCGCAAAAAAAGATATCGTGCTGGAGGACGCCGGAGTGGGGGATGGCCCGGTCGATGCCGCGCTCAAGGCGATCGACCGGCTGACCGAGACGCGCGGCCGCCTGAAGGATTACGCGCTGCGCGGTGTGTCTCAGGGCAAGGACGCACTGGGCGAAGTCAGCCTGAAGGTCGACTTTGGCGACGGCGAACTCGTCACCGGCAAAGGTGCGAGTACCGACGTTATCGAGGCCAGCGCCAAGGCCTACCTCAACGCAGTCAACCGCCACCTAAACAGCAGGCAGCGCAAAAAGCCGACCCGTAAAAAGGCCAAAGGCCAGCCCTGACCGTTTTTCATGAGCGACCACCCCGCAGAGTCCAGGGGCCTGAAGTACGGATTGCTTTTGGCCACGGTACTCTCAGCGGGACTGTTGCTGCTCGGTTACTATTTTTTTGCACTGGGTAGGGAGGCACTCGGCACGGCAATCTTCGTAGGGGTACCGTTCGTGGCCGGATTGACCATTGGCATCCTCGTCAACAACATCAAACACATCGCGCTCTGCGGTCTGGGCGGGTGTGTATTCGCCCTGTCGTTTTTGCTGGTAATGGGATTCGAGGGTATTTTTTGTGCTCTGATGGCGGCACCGCTGGCCATCGCTGCGATGATCGTTGCCGGGTTGCTGGTCTACGTTTTGAAAATCGTGTTCAAAAAGGACGACTTCAACTCCGGCAAACACCTGACGATTCTCCTGCTGTTTTCCCCACTATTAATTGCAGCAGTGGATCGCGCCGAGAAACCGCGTCAGGCCAACCCGACAGCGGTGACCATCTCTAACAGCATTCTTGTCGACGCGCCGATCGGGCAGGCATGGGAGGCACTTGGCCGGTTTGAATCGATGGTAGCATCCAAGCCATTGCTGTTGCGAGCCGGTGCCCTGCCAATACCCCGCCGGTGCACGCTCGACCACGCTGGTGTGGATGGCATCCGGACGTGTTATTTCGACAGGGGAATCATCACGCAGCGTGTCACCGTGTGGCAGCAGCCAAGCCGGATGGAGTTTGAAATCACTGGCGACACCCTGCCGGGGAATCATTGGCTAACCTTCAATACCGCCGGCTATGAGTTGTCGGGGGAGGCGGGCAGAACCCGGGTGACACGCCACACGACCATCGAGAGCCGCCTTTGGCCCCGCTGGTATTGGGCTCCGATCGAGCGGTACGGCGTCCACTCTGAGCACGACTTCGTGCTGCAATCGCTCAACCAAAAACTCCGCTAAACCAAGCGCTTGAACAGAGTGACGATGTGGCGCCATGTACCCGTATCTCCAGAAAGCTTGAATCTTCAATCTTCAAACTTGAAACTCCCTGGGTAAGTGAACTTGCAAGTGACCCATCCTCTTTGGCTGCTGGCGTTGCCTGTGGCGTTGGCGTGGGTGAGCTGGCTGGCGTGGAGGTCGGACGTCCACATCCAGACATGGCGCCGTGTGCTGGCGTTTGTTCTGCGCGTGTTGGTGGTCACAGCAGTGATACTTGCCTTGGCCGGTTTGCAGTGGAAAAAGCCGCAGGATGGCATGAACATTTACTTCCTGATGGATCGCTCACAGAGCGTTCCCAGCGCCGAGCAACAGGCGGCACACCGGTTGTTGTCAGAGGTGGAAAAACAGGCGAACGATCGCGCGGGATTGATGGTGTTCGGCACGGATGCCGGTATCGAGACTTCGCTCAGCGCAACGTCGCTGGAGACGAACATCATCCAGACAGTGGTCGGCTCAGACCG
>CAJXAU010000439.1 GCA_913050205.1 uncultured Verrucomicrobiota bacterium | reverse complement strand
GGCGCTTGGTTTTGATGCGAGTGACGCCCTGGCCATTCTCCGCGAAACGCCCGCCGCCTCAGCTGCGCTGGAGGCCAAGGGCGAAAAAATGGCCAAGCGCGATTTCGATCCTCCACAGGCTCGGCTGAGTCAGCACCTCAAGGACGTCCGGCTCATTCGGCGTCTGGCCGAAGAGATCGGTGCGGGCACCCCGATGAGCGACACGCACCAATCCCTGCTCGAGCGCGCCGAGTCGCTTGGCCTTGGAGAGGCGGACAACGCCGCCGTGATCGAGGCGTTGCGCCGCGGGAATTTGTGATTGAACCGCCCTCGCCCCGGGGCTATCACCGCCGCGTGAGCCCGGAAAACGAATCCAACTCGGGAGAGCTTCAATTCAACGTCGGCGTGATCGGTGCAACCGGCTTCATCGGTGCGCCGTACCGCGCCGAGATTCGCGAGTGCAACGGCGCCAACATCGTTGCCCTTTGCGCACGCCGCCGCGAACTGCTCGAGCAAGCCGGCAAGGAGGACGGCGCGACACTGCTGACCGACGACTGGCGCGAGGTTGTGCAGCATCCCGACGTCAACTTTGTGATCGTCGCCACGCCGGATGCCCTGCATCACGAGGCCGTGATGGCCTGCGCCGAGGCGGGAAAACATCTGCTCTGCGAAAAACCGGTTGGCGTCAATGCCAATGAGGCCTACGAGATGTGGGCCACCTACCGCGACGCGGGCCTGCTTCATTACGTGCCGTTCTGGACACGCTTCTGCGACCCGTTCGTGCGCGGCAGGGAAGTGCTCGACTCCGGCGTACTCGGGGAAATTCGCGGCGTGGTTTATCGCTGGCACAATCCCCGCCCGATGGACATGCCGTTGACGTGGCGCGATGACGATTCGCTCTCCGCCGCCGGCAGCATTGCGGATGTCGGTTCTCACGCCTACGACACACTGCGCTGGATGCTCGGCAAGGAGGCCGTAAAAGTTCAGGCCCATGCCGACACCATCACGCCGGCCAAAGCCGACCTCGGCGAGATCAACCTGGCTGAGGCTATCGAGCTTGGCCAAGCGGGCAGCCAAGCGGATGCCAGCAGGCGCAAAGGTACGGCGTTCGACTACGCCAGCGTGGCATGGGAATTTGAGGACGGCGCGGTCGGTACATTGGTTTTGTCGCATGCGCCGTTTTTCCGGAAAGGCATCGCGCCCGAGCTGGAGTTGCATGGCACGAAGGCCTCACTCGGTATCGACCGTGTCAGTGGCAACCTGACCCTGGCCAAGCCGGATGAGCCGGTGGAAATCATCGACAACAAACCGGACAACGGGTTTGGGAACCGGTTTGAAAAGTATGTTTTCCCCAGTCTACGCCGGGCACACAGCCATGCGGAGGGAGGTTATCCCGACCTGAAGGATGGCTGGCGTGTGCAACTCTTCACCGACGCCGCCGCACGCTCCGCACGCTCAGGCCGCTGGGAAACCGTCGAGTAGGCCGCGGTTACTTCGCGCTCAAGTCCAAACAGATTAGGTCGCCGCGGGAGTTGCGACAGTACACGCGGCCATTGGCCAGCACCGGGGTGGTCCAGCATTTTGGCCCGGTCACCTGTGCGCGGGATACCTCGGTGAACTCGTCCGGATTGGTTTCCGCCACAACCAGCTCACCCTGATTGCTGATGATGAGCAGCTTTTGGCCGATCGCCTGTAACGCACCGAAGCCGCCGAAGCTTTTTTCCTCCCACTTCATCTTGCCGGTGGCCATCTCAAGACAACGCAGTGTGCCTCGACCGGTGTTGCCGCTGAAACCGTAGAGGTGGCCGTCGATCAATACACAGGCGTTGAAGTGGTTGCACATGTTTTTGTTCTCCCAAAGTTTGGTTACCTTGCTGCCGGCCACCTTCAACAACGCACAGCCTCGATTGTATCCGGACGATATGAACACCATGTCGCCAAGCAAAATTGGGTCGGCTGAGTTGACGCCGTACTTGGTTTTCCACGGGTATCCCCATCGCTTCTTGCCGGTCTTGGGATCGAGCGCCACAACTTCCTCTGCCGCAAAGAGCACCAATTCCCGGCGACCATCCCGCACGTATGGGACCATTGAGGAGTAACCGGAGGCTTTCCCCCCAGTCTGCCAAATGATTTCACCGGTGTTTTTGTCGAGGCAGGTTCCGTAGGTGCCCACGTTGACCAGCAGCGCGTCGTTGATGATCACCGGCGAGCTGGCGTAGCCCCAGG
>CAJXAU010000438.1 GCA_913050205.1 uncultured Verrucomicrobiota bacterium | reverse complement strand
CTGCGGGTACGGCATGGGGTCGAACAAAGCGATTGCTTGGGGAGTGTTCATCCTTTGTTTCGCCTATGCTCTGCCGGTGAATCTGGTTGCGGCGCTAACCCAGTTTGGCTGGAAGGAAAAACAGAGTACGTTCCACAGGGTTTCTGTTCGCCTGTCGTGGTGCGGGGTTGGGCTGGTTGGCCTGACTGTGATTGGCGTGCTCGGCTACTACCTCGTTGGGGGATGGATGGGAGCCCGTACGTGGGCCAAGCACAAGGCGGCTGGCGAGGCGGATGGTTGGAAGTATCGCATGGAGGATTACATCGGTGAAATCCCGGCCGATGACGACAACTTCTACATGGCCCGGCCGTTCAATGCTCTCCTCCACACTCATGAGCCTGACAAAGAATTGGTTTACAAAAACCCCAAGGCGCAAGAGGAACTCAACGCGCTGATGGATCGCGCACCAAGTAAAGTATTTTCGACTGTCCATCGGGTTTCCAACTACAGAGTGCAAAGGGATTGGGTGGCATTCGCTCAAAAACTAGAGGATGAGAAAGAGGAAAAATATACTCAGGTGAGATACCGGTTTATTCCTGAAACGCCACCAGAAGGGTTGAGTGGTGATGAGTTGGTGCAGCTTTATTTTAATCAGTTTGATGGACTTATTGATGACCTGACAGAGGCGGCCAAGCGACCGAAGCAATATTTCCCGATAGCTTATGAAAATGGGAACAATACCATCTTACCTCACCTGCGTTACTTGAAAGGAATGGTTCAATTACTGCGGGAGTCTGCCCTACATAAAATGCACCGCGCCGATACGGAAGGTGCGATGGCTGATATCCGCCTGCAATTTCGACTTTTCGAAGCGTCGGGCTCCGGGTTGTACACCATCAGTAATTTGGTTCACATTGCAATTGGTGCGATCATTAAGGACACAATTAACAAATGCCTGCACTTTGGCTTGTTAAACGATTCACAGCTTCAGGAACTTGATCATCTGTTGACGCTTGAAGCGGGTTATCTTGGCCACCTGGAGCGTGCATTTCAGGCGGAGCGAATCACGACAGGCCCGGGGTTCATCGAGAAGTTTATCGAGAGCGGTGACTCGGGTGGCCTGTTCAGCAGGCGGAATCGGCCAAGCAGACTCATTCCGAAAAACTGGCATTACCAGGATCTGATTTTTTACGACTCAGTCCTTAAGGACTATATTTCCTTAATCCGCGAAGTCGGAGCGTCTGGGAGAATTCAAAAGTCGTCTATCACAGCGCTTTTTACGAAAGCCGAAACCGAGTCGGTGAGGAACCGGTTCGCATTCAGTAGGATGCTGCTCCCGGCGAACGAGAAGCACTTGTCCAGGGCGGGAGGACTCATGAACCAGTTTTCCGTCGCACGGCTTGGTGTGGCCATCGAGCGGCATCGCTTGGCCAAGGGCAGTTTGCCGGAGCAGTTAAGCGAGTTGGCACCGGCATATTTGGAGGCAGTGCCCGTGGATGTGTTTAATGGTGATGCATTTTTTTGGATGCGGAGCGGCACTCATCGTTACCGGATTCGTCATGAATACGATGTTTATGCTTCGACGCGGCCCTGGTCATTGTGGCTGTACGACCCTGTTCTCCATGCCGTCCAGATGGGGGATGTTGACCGGCTTGAGAAGATGGTCGAGCAGGGATGGGAGATCACGAAACCGGATCAGGCGAACGCCGAGGAAAAAAATCCACAGGGTTTTGCATCAGGGCGACGGGACGATCCCCATTACCTGAATATTCCAGAGACAGAGGCACTCGCTGCGAAGGAGGCTGTCAAAATTGCATCACTCAGCGGCAACCCTGCGATGGTCGGGTGGTTGGATGATCAAGGAGTCAAACCGGATGCTGACGATCTCGTGTTTGCCGTGGAGGGTGGGCAGGTTGCAATAGTAGAAAAGATTCTCGAACTCGGTGTGACGCCACCGGACCCCGAGCCGATTCAATCCAAACGGGGTATGGGGGGACAGTATGGAAACTTTTTGCCTCAGGTATCAATTTACGAATCTGCCTCTGTGGAGATCTTGGCCAAGCTCTTTGAAAAGTTGCCGAAGGATAAAAAATCCCGAGTGCTAATGGACGATCAGCCGGTATCGCTGCTGCGCAAGGTCTTGGCCAAGGGCGATCTGGCCAAGGCCCGCCATCTCATCGAGAAGGGCGCCGATGTCAACCATCCCCGCCCAAACACGGATCCGGCT
>CAJXAU010000437.1 GCA_913050205.1 uncultured Verrucomicrobiota bacterium | reverse complement strand
GCTTGCCTTTGCGGTCGAACTCCGGCTCCTCGATCGGGTGATACATGATCTCGGTAATGACAATGCGCGGCGGCGGCGGCGCGTTGGGGTCCACGCGATAAAACCAGCCAAGCGGAAGGAACGGTTTCTTGAACGGGTTGTCGCCGGTGATTCCGGTGTTGTCCGCCCATGAAATGTTCACCTCGCCGGTGGCCGCTTGGCCAAGCGCAAACTGGTATCGGTTTCCGCCAAGCGGCTTCATCGACTTGGCTGCGAGGCCATTGATGAGCAGGTCGGCTGCATCCACGCCGTTTACCGGCATGCTGAATTCGACCTCCACCGTGTCCAGCGACTTTACCGCCAGCCCTGCGGGTGGGTTGGCGCGCCGGACGTGCGGCGGGTTGCCGTCCGCGTACGTGTATGTCCAGCGGTTTCCCGCCGCCTTGGCCTTGAACGCATTGGGCTTGAGCGCCTGATCAGTGATACCGTGCTCCTGCGCCCAAGTCAGCGTTACCTTACCGTGGGACAACGGCCCGGGCTCGAACACCCACGTCCGTCCCCCGCCGGTGACCGACAGCGCCGGCTCACCGTTGATCAACAGGTCGGTGGCATCGACTCCCTCGACCGGTTCGTCAAACATCACCGTGATCTGCTCGAGGTTCGCCGCCAGTCCGCTTGGGGGCAGGGTGGAGGCGACCATCGGCGGATCGCTCTCGTCCGATACGACGCTGAGCTTCGCATCGAACATGACGTCCGGGCTGGTGCGGCGCTGGTTCAGCACGATGATAGCGAGGGTGTTCTCGCCGTTCTTCAGCACGGATTTGAAATCGGCGATGTCGTAGTTCCGGAATCGCAACGGCTCCGTGGCCGCCTTGGTGGACTTGCTGCTGTACCTCGGTTTAGCCGTGGTGACGTTGTATCGGGCGACCTCGATGCCGTTGATGTAGGCGACGAATCCGTCGTCCACCTTGGCGCGTAGTGTGGCCGAGGTGATGTGTTTTGGGGCGGGGCTGTCGAATTTTTTTCGCACGAAAAACGTGTTGTACTTGCTCTTCATGTCAGTCAGCTCTGTGCCGCCCTCCACCTTCTCGCCGTAAAAGATTGGTGAGGCCGCAGTCTCCCAGCCGGAGTCGTCGAAGTCCGGTTTGTTCCAAGCCCAGTAATCCGGCTTGCTCGGCGAGCGTTGGCCGCGCCAAAGCTGCCAGGAGGACTTGTAGTCGATCAACGTGACCGCTTGGCCAAGCGGCGCCCCCATAAGAGTCGCCAGCGCAAGCAAAATGCCCCGTCCAGTCCGGTTTGATAAAAATTCCACGTGCGGGGAAACGTACTGAACCGGTTCCGATATTCAATGCCGCAGATAACCCGAAAGATATAACAAAAAAAAATACTTGGATTATTTATTAACTTATGTGATCTTAGTGGCTATGCCAAAAGCCATGATAATTGCCGGGTTGATCGTCGGTGCAGTTTTTATGTTCCTGCTGGGTTCGTTTGTACCTGCCATCGGCGGTTTGATGCAGGGACTTTTCATGCTCGGAGGCATTCTTTTCGGGGCGTTTATCCCGGTGATGGCTGCCAGTTTGATGCTGGCTTGCCGTGTCGTTTACGATGCACCTGTACCTTTCAAGGCGTCTTACGTTTTAATGTCCATTGTGCTTGTTTGTACGGTCGGTTTTTTCATCGTCGCAGCAGGCGTGGGGCTAAACGAATTATAAATCTTCGTGGGGCAGTTTTTGGTGGGAGCATACGTGCTGGGTCGGTTCATTGAGATCGACGAGGAGTCGATCGGCATCGTCAAGGGAGGGGTGATCTCCATCATCAGCACGGTTATTTTTTACCTGATCTGGTTCTTCGTTGGCTCCGCCATTTTGACCGCAATGGGTGCAGGCAAAATGTTTCGTCCCTTTTAGGAATCGACGGGTTGCATTCGCCTGTGCGGGAGCCTAGTTTTTCGCGCAGATTGAACCGATTCATGCGACGATTCGCCACACTTGCCGCGATCTTTTTTCTGATCGCGCTTGGCCAAGCCGAGGAGGCAGAACCGCAGTTGGCCAAGCGATGGCCGTTTATGCCGGTGACACCGGTGGTCCCGCCGGAGGTGACGAACACCAACTGGGTCAGCAACCCGATCGACGCGTTCATCCTTTCCAAGCTCGAGGCTCAGGGCATCGAGCCGGCCCCCTTGGCCAAGCGCCGTGCACTGGTGCGACGCCTCTATTTCGATTTG
>CAJXAU010000436.1 GCA_913050205.1 uncultured Verrucomicrobiota bacterium | reverse complement strand
ACGGTGGTCTTGCCCTCTTCACTCAAAAAGAAGATGCGTTTCCCGTCGGTGATCGGTGAGGCGGAGTAGTTGCCGCCGACTCGCTCGCTCCAGACGACCTTGCCGGTCTTGGCCTCCACACAACTGGCCACGCCACCGTCGGCGATCATGTAAACGTGGTCACCGATCAGCAGGACCGACGGCTTGTTGGAGACACTGCGCTTGAGCCGCCACTTGATGTGTGTGTCCGCCGCCTCGCCTTTGGCGCCGGGGTCGACGGCCAGCAGTTGGCCCTTGGCAAAACCGGTTGGGTAAAACAACAGCCCGTGTCCGTACACCGGCCGGGTACTGGCGGAGTGCTGCGCCCGCTCGGTGATGCGCCAAAGTTCCTTTCCGGTCTCAGGCTCGTATGCGTAACAGGCCATCGCGCCGATGCTGATCAATTGCGTCACGCCGCCGTGCTCGATGACGAGCGGTGTCGAGTAGCCCTTGCGCATGTCACCGTCGCGAAACGGTTTGCCGTCCGCACCGAGGTCCTGAAAATCCACACTGCGCTCGGTGCGCCAGACGGTCTTGCCGGTACGCTTGTCCAGCGCGGCCATGTATTGAAAATCGGCCCCGTCGAAGGTGAGGATCAGCAGGTTGCCGTGAATGATCGGCGATGAGCCGGAGCCGCGAAAGTGGTCGCACTCGAAGTCGTCCCGCTTCCAGAGCACCTTCTTCGTCTTGGTATCGAGACAGGCTGTGCCGGGCGAACCCCATGTCAAGTAAACCCGGTCACCCTCAATGATCGGCGTTGGCGAGGCGTAGGTGTTGAACTTGTGCGCGTACTGCGGTTTCTCGATGTGGAAGAGCTGTTTTTCAAAAACGAGCTTGCCGCTCCCGGCATCGACGGCTAGCGCGGTCAGCTTGTGGCCTTTTTCGTCGGCAGTCGTCAGCCAAATGGTGTCGCCGGAGATGACCGGTGACGACCAAGCCCGGCCCGGCAGTGCCACTTTCCAGTCGATGTTTTTTGATTCGCTCCACTCGCCGGGCAGCGCTTGGCCACCCGGAATGTGTCCAGTGCCAAGCGGCCCGCGAAACTCTGTCCAGTCCGCCTGTGCGGCAGTTGCCAAGCCAAGCGCAAAACTCAAAACCAAGCGCTTGGCCAAGCGACTCGGCGCGATGATGTACGAAATAGTATCGACGATTTGCATTGTTAAATCGTGGTGAAAACCAAGGGCAGTCATGCACGCCACCTCAACCTCCCGCAAGTAAAAACAGATTGAACGGACACGCAACAGCCCCGCTTGGGCGGTGTTCGAGATCCTGCCCAAGTCTTCGGTTGTTGTGTAAGTGACGATCTATTTTGTGGTGACAGCAACGTCGTCGATGAACCAGCCGGCCTGTGGGCCGTTGTCCTGACCACCGTCGGAGGAGAAATTGAATTCCAGTCTAATTTTTTGGCCAAGCGCCTCGGCTGGAATTTTTGCTTTTTCCAGTCGCCACTGCTTGGCTGCCCCGCCACGAATCCAGATGGGATCATTGGTCAGGTATTCTCCATCTTCATCGAGAATCATGACCTGGCACCAGTCAGTGTATTCTCCTTCGAACAAGGGTTCGCAATCCCGATAACTCCAAAATTCCAACCGGGCGTTGTCCTTGCCAGTGAGGTCGATTAATGGTGAGACGAGGTAGACGTCGGTGTAGTCCTTGTAGTCATTGGCCAAGCCGGTACCAAAGGCGTGAGTGGCACTGTGTGCTTCACCCGGGCCATTGGCCGGTTTGCCGAGTTCCCATAGGGTGCCGCTTTCGCCAAAATCGGATGTGTCCCAACCCTTGGCCCCGGATTCAAAGTCATCGAAAAAAAGCGGGGGAGTTGCGAGTTGTGTGACTCGGTAGAATGACGCAGCGCCCAGCGAATTGTCGGTGAACGAGGTGTTTTCGGCTGTGGCACCGCCTTCGGGATAAGCATCGGCGATGACCTGCCATGGGCCACCAAGTGAAGCCTGCCGTTGAATCTGGTATATGTTCCCTGCGACCGAGTTCCAGTCGAAACTAAACCCGCTGCCGTCTGTTGAAACGCGGCTGGAATGAAGGACGATTTCTGGTGCCGTAGCGGTGACAAACGAGGACGCAATGGGCACGGTGTCAATGTGTTTTCCGATATTGATGAACAGGTCGTCGAATAGCAGATTTCCAACTCCGGCATTGCCCGCCGAGCTCATGATCAACAACGAAATCAGGTTTGGCT
>CAJXAU010000435.1 GCA_913050205.1 uncultured Verrucomicrobiota bacterium | reverse complement strand
CCTCGAGGGCGTTCATCGCGGCGGATTTCGGCCCGATAAAGCGGATGTTGCAGCTCTCGCAAACGTCAGCGAAATGGGCGTTCTCTGAGAGGAAGCCGTAGCCGGGGTGGATGGCATCGACGTCGGTGATTTCGGCCGCGCCGATAATGCGGTCGATGCGCAGGTAGCTTTCGTTGCTGGCGGCGCCACCGATGCAGATCGCTTCGTCGGCCATCTGTGCGTGCATGGAATTCGCGTCCGCCTCCGAGTACACGGCGACGGTTCGGATGTTGAGTTCCTTGCAGGCGCGGATGATTCGAACGGCGATCTCCCCGCGATTGGCTACCAGTATTTTTTCAAACATGCAGTGGAGCTGGGCTAACGATCAAATGCAACTCAGGCGGGGCGGACGCGGTACAACGGCTGGCCAAACTCGACCGGGTTTCCGTTCTCAACGAGAATCTCGGTGATCACTCCGCTCATCTCAGCCTTAATTTCATTCATGACCTTCATCGCCTCGACAATGCAGACGACGGTGTCGGCGGTGACATGGTCGCCGATCTCGACGTACGAGTCAGACTCGGGCGAGGGTGCGCGATAAAAAGTGCCGATCATGGGTGACTTGATCTCCGGGTCGTTGGAGGCGGCAGGCTCTTCAACCGGGGTTGCGGCAGCAGGCGCAGGCGCAGCCGGTGCCGCGGCCGGCATCGGGATCGGTGCCGCCGAGGTCGGAGGCAGGTAGTGCTGCACCTGAACGTCCTCCGTCTTGGTGCCGTCGGTACGACGCAGCTTGATCTTGAAGCCTTCCTTCTCCATTTCAAAATCGGAGATGGAGTTTTTCTTCATCAAGTCGACAATGCTTTTGATGTCTTTGAATTCCACTATGGTAAATCTGTTGTGGGCACGGGGCCCCGGGTTGTTGCTCCTTTTCGGTGCAGATGCACCGCATGCCAACGTCGAATAACGTTAACGAGGCGGAGGCTAGTCCTCGCCTCGAGAGGGGTCAAGGGAGATTCCCGGGGCCGAGGTGCGTTTCCGCGTGACGCCACGTCGCCCAAAATGTTAATTCCCAGCCGGTGACACCAGAGGAAACCAGACAGCTTTTACAGCGATTCAAGTCCGGCGAAGTCGACGAAACCGCCGTGCTCAACGCCTTCCGGGCCGAGCCGATCGATGATCTCGGCTTTGCGCAGGTTGATGCGCACCGAGCGTTGCGGCAGGGATTTCCCGAGGTCATTTTTGGCGCCGGCAAAACCCCGGAACAGGTAGCGGCCATTGCGGCCAAGGTCATGGAGCGGGAGGAACGGGTGCTGGTGACTCGTGCGGAAGCCGTCCACGCGGAAGCCGTGGCGGCCATCCTGCCCGTGGCCCAGTTTCACGAATCAGCCCGGTGCATCACGGTCGAGGCCAAGCGCTTGGCCAAGCGCAAAGGCAGCATTGCTGTGTTGTGTGCGGGGACGAGCGACCTGCCGGTGGCCGACGAGGCGGCAGTGACGGCGGACTTCATGGGCAACGAGGTTTTGCGCGTGAACGACGTCGGCGTGGCCGGCCTGCATCGCCTGCTCTCGCGTATGCCGGAGATCCGCCGCGCCAGCGTCATCATTGCCGTGGCCGGCATGGAGGGGGCGCTCCCCAGTGTGGTGGCCGGGCTGGTGCACCGGCCTGTGATCGCGGTTCCGACGAGCGTCGGCTACGGGGCGAATTTCGACGGCCTGGCGGCGCTGCTTGGCATGCTCAACAGCTGTGGCAGTGGCGTGACAGTGGTCAACATCGACAACGGTTTCGGAGCCGCCTTTGCCGCGAACCAAATCAATTGCCTGGCCAACGATTCGCCAAGTTGAGTTTGCAAGACTCCGCGAATTATCCTTTTCGATTATTTTTTTTTGGGCTTTGACTTGGTTTTGGTTTTTCTCCATTTTGCGCGCCGCGTGACTTGGCTGCGCTTGGCCAAGCGATGAATCGTTCAAATTAAACCAAAACAGAGTCGTGGGAAAAACACTGGTTATCGCAGAGAAACCGTCGGTTGCCACCGATATCGCCCGCGTACTCAAGGCGCCGCGTGACAAGTCGAAGGACTTTTTTGAGAACGACGAATACTTTGTTTCCTCCGCAGTGGGCCACCTGCTGGAGCTGATCGTTCCGGAGGATCAGGACATCAAGCGCGGCAAGTGGACCTTCGACAAACTGCCCCACATCCCCACTTATTTTGACCTTCAGCCGATCGCCAAGAGCGAGTCGC
>CAJXAU010000434.1 GCA_913050205.1 uncultured Verrucomicrobiota bacterium | reverse complement strand
TACGCCGTTGAGCCGACGACGAACAAGGGCAACAAGGAATTCCTCGACTGGCAGGGCGGCTGTTTCGAGACGCACTGGTCGGTTAACCCGCATTGGGTGGCCAACTTCGACAAGCTGCCGAAGCACCCGATCACCCGTGGCGTGAAGCCGTTCAAGGCCAACGATGAGTGGTACTTTCACATGCGGTTTCGGAGTGACAAAAAGGGCAAGTTGATCCCGATCCTCAGCGACGTGCCGCCAAAGGAAACCATGAAGCGCGGCGACGGTGCCCACAGCGGCAACCCGGCTGTTCGCAAGGCAGTGGCGGCGGGTGAGTCACAGCATGTCGCTTGGGCGTACCGACGCGAGGACGGCGGTCGCGGCTTCGGCTTCACCGGCGGTCACAACCACCTGAACTGGGGCAACGACGACTTCCGCAAGACCGTGCTCAACGCCATCCTGTGGGTGGCCAAGGCCAAGGTGCCGAAGGAAGGCGTGCCGTCCAAGGTGACCAAGGAGGATCTTTACGAGAATCTTGACGGGAAACGTGGCAAAAAACCGGCCCCGAAATCGGCGACCGGTCCCAAGAAAAAATAACCCGAATTGGGAACGACGCTCATAGGCGGAATTTCAAGAGGAGCGGCCGGGAGGCTGCTCCTTTTTTTAGCGCTTGGCCAAGCGGGGCTGGCGCTTGGCCAAGCGCCGAGTGTCGAGACGGTTCGTCCACTCGCGGTGCAGCCCGGTCAAACCACTCGCCTGATTTTCACCGGCAAAAACCTGACCAATGCCGCCGGCCTGTGGACGAGTTTTCCATCTAACGTAGTGCCGGTTGAGGCCGACTTGGCCAAGGCCAACCGCGCGGCGTTTGACGTGACCGTGCCACTGGACGTCTCGGTTCAAATCGGTGCGGTGCGCTTGGCTTCGACAAAGGGCATTGGTCCGTTTCGGTTGCTGATGGTGGATGACCTGCCAAACCTCGCAGAAGTCAGTGGCAACGTATCACTCAAGAGGGCGCAGTTCGTTGCCGGCCCGGTTGCGGTGGACGGTACGGGTAACGGGACACAACTGGATTGGTTCGAGTTTGAGGCTAATAAAAACGAATCGATCAGTTTCGAGGTGATCGCCAACCGGCTTGGTTCCAATTTTGATCCAGCGGCGAAATTGTACGACGAATCCGGCCGGTTGCTGGCATCGTTTGGTGATTCACCCGGCATCGCGCCGGATCTGCAATTTCGGCATCGGTTCGACAAAACAGGGCGCTTTTTTGTACGGCTTCGCGACATGGCCTACGCCGGGGGGCGTGGCAGTTTTTTTCGCCTGCGGATTGGTGACTTTCCCATCGTCTCCGGAGTGTTTCCGCAGGGGAACAAACGGGGCGTGGTTAATCCATTCTATCCCATCTCTGAACAGTCTTTGCCCCCGGCTCTTGTGACACCGGAAGGCGATGGGTATTGGTTGAATTTCAAATTACAAAACGCAGTGGGGAGTGCGTATCGTCGTCTGGCAGTGAGTGGGGAATCCAACGCCTACGAGACCGAGCCAAACGATCAACAAAATAAGGCGACAGCGGTCACGTTGCCGGTGGCCATCAATGGCCGATTTGAACGAACGAACGACCGGGACTGGTACGCGATCGAACTAACCAAGGGAGACAGGGTGAGATTCATCGGAGCTACACGCTCCCTTGGCTCCCCGTGCGACCTCATGCTGAGTGTGATCGATGCCGCAGGGAATACGTTGGCAGAGTCCGAAATAACCGGCGACTCCGATGGCGAAGTGAGCGCAGAGGCCAAGGCGGATGGTGTTCATTATTTGGAAGTCCGCGAACTGGCCGAGCAGGCCGGGAAGCATTTGGTTTACCGCATAACGGCGGAACGAGTGCAGCCCGGTTTTACCCTCACCGTTGCCGAGCATGCATTTACCGCCAAGGCTGGGCAGCCGGTGTCGATCAAGGTCATCGCCAACCGAACCAAGTACAACGGCCCTATTCGACTTCAGGCGACCGGAGGTGCGAACGCCTTAAAACTGGAAGATGGGGTTATCGCAAAAGGGAAAAAAGAAACTACGCTCAAGATTTCCCTGCCGGAGGATGCCAAGCCGGGTACGCTGTTCGCATTCTCGATCAGGGGAACTGGCGAGAACGGAATCAAGGCATTGGCTACGCAAACCAACGAGTCATTGTTGAAACAGTTTCGCCTGATGACTCCGTTCCCGCCATGGCTCAAGACACAACTCCACGCCAT
>CAJXAU010000433.1 GCA_913050205.1 uncultured Verrucomicrobiota bacterium | reverse complement strand
CTGCCCCACATCCCCACTTATTTTGACCTTCAGCCGATCGCCAAGAGCGAGTCGCGGCTAAAAGTACTGATGCGCCTGCTCCGCACCAAGGACATCGACACCATCGTCAATGCCTGTGACGCCGGCCGGGAGGGGGAACTGATTTTCCGCTACATCATCCAGTACGCGCAAAAGAAGCTTAAGAAAAAAATGGCGGAGAAGACTGTCACGCGGCTTTGGCTGCAGTCGATGACGCCGGACGCCATCCGCAAGGGCTTTGCCAATCTGCGAACCGACGAGGTGATGTTGCCGCTGGCAAATGCTGCGAGCTGCCGGAGCGAGGCAGACTGGCTTGTGGGCATCAACGGCACGCGAGCGATGACGGCGTTCAACTCCAAGAGCGGCGGCTTTTACCTGACACCGGTCGGCCGGGTACAGACTCCGACGCTCGCCGTGGTGGTCGATCGCGAGAAGGAAATCCGTGCCTTCGTCCCGGAAGATTACTGGGAGGTACACGCCACGTTTCAGGCCGAGGCCGGGGAGTACACGGGTCGGTGGTTCGACGAGGGATTCAAAAAAGACCCGGACAACGCCCACAAACGGGCGGAGCGAATCTGGGAACAGGCCAAGGCGGATGGCATCCACGCCAAGTGCAACGGCCAAGCGGGCGCGGTGACCGAGCAGAGCAAGCCGTCGAAACAGGCGGCCCCGATGCTCTTCGACCTGACCACGCTGCAGCGCGAGGCCAACGCGCGGTTTGGATTCTCGGCGCGCAACACGTTGGCCATCGCGCAGGCGTTGTACGAGCGGCACAAGGTGTTGACCTATCCGCGGACCGACTCGCGCTGTCTTCCGGAGGACTACGTCGCTACGGTTAAGGAAACCATCGGCGCGCTTGGCCAAGCGAACTACGGCAGCATTGCCAACGACATTCTCAAGAACGACTGGGTGCACGGCGGCAACAAAAAGATGTTCAACAACGCGAAGATCTCCGATCACTTCGCGATCATCCCCACCCTCAAGCCGGCACCATCCACGCTCAAGGAACAGGAACTGAAAGTGTACGACCTCGTCGTGAAACGGTTCCTCGCCGTCTTTTATCCGTCGGCGGAATTTCTCGTCACCACGCGCATCACGCGGGTCGAGGGCGAGCCGTTCAAGACGGAGGGCAAGGTGCTGGTCAAGCCGGGTTGGCTTACGGTTTACGGGCGCGACCAAAGCAACAAGGAGGATGCCGGGCATCTTGTTCCAGTGGCCGAGGGCGAGTCAGTCAACGCCAGCGAGGTGAACGTCGAGGCCAAGGCCACGCGGCCTCCGGCCCGATACTCCGAGGCCACGCTACTCAGCGCCATGGAGCACGCCGGTAAACGGGTCGACGACGAGGAGCTGCGCGAGGCGATGAGCGAAAAGGGTCTCGGCACACCGGCCACGCGGGCATCGATCATTGAGGAACTGATCCGCCACAAGTACATGGTGCGCGAGATGCGCGAACTGATCCCCACGGCCCAGGCGTTCTCGCTGATCACACTGCTGATGGCGCTGGAGGTGGACGCCTTGTCCAAGCCGGAATTGACCGGCGACTGGGAGTTTAAGCTCAAGGAGATCGAGCGCGGGAATTTCGACCGGGAGTCGTTCATGAACGAGATTCGCTCGATGACCGACCGGATCGTCACAGCGGCCAAGGCCTACGACGGCGACACCGTCCCCGGCGACTACGGTAAGCTTGAGACCGGCTGCCCGAAGTGCGGCGGTCTGGTCAAGGAGACGTACAAGCGTTTCCACTGCGAGGGCGATGACTGCGACTTTGGTTTCTGGAAAATCATGGGCGGCCGGCAGTTCGAATTGGCTGAGGCGGATGAGCTGGTGGCCAACCGCCGTATCGGGCCGCTGGACGGGTTTCGCAGCAAGATGGGCCGTGCGTTCTCGGCTGAGCTGAAGCTGACAGACGAGCACAAGGTCGAGTTCGACTTCGGCAATGACGACGATGACGAGGAGGAGGTCGACTTCAGCGGACAGGAATCCGTCGGCGACTGCCCCAAGTGCAAGGGCCCGGTCTACGAACACGGCCGTGCCTTTGTCTGCGAAAAGAACACCGGCAAGGAACGCAAGTGCGGCTTTCGCACCGGCAAGGTCATTCTCAAGCGCGACATCGAGAAGGAGCAGGTCGTCAAGTTGCTCAAGGAGGGCAGGACTGACCTGATCCCGAATTTCATCTCCAAGCGGGGCCGGCCGTTCAAGGCGTTCCTCG
>CAJXAU010000432.1 GCA_913050205.1 uncultured Verrucomicrobiota bacterium | reverse complement strand
GGCGACTCACGGTGCGGGAACTGTCTCGATCAGTTTGGTGATCACTTGGGCGGCGTCGACCCCCTCGGCCTCGGCCTTAAAATTCGGCAGGATACGATGGCGCAACACCGGCACGGCAAGTGCCTTGACGTCGTCTGGCGTGACGTGCGAGCGATCCTGCAGCAACGCACGTGCCTTGGCCCCGAGGATCAGCGCCTGTCCGGCGCGCAGACCGGCGCCCCAGTTAATCCACTCGTTGACGAAGTCCGGCGTATTCGATTGTCCCGGGCGCGAACTTGCCGCAAGCCTTACGGCGTAGCGCACCACCGAGTCGGCCACCGGCACCTTGCGGACGACGCTCTGGATTCGCAGCACGTCCTCCGCCTTGAACACGGGGCTGGTCTGCACGTCGCTGCGGCTGGTCGTCTCGCTCACGACCTTCACCTCGTCCTCCTCCGGCAGGTAGTCGATGAACACGTTTAACAAAAAGCGGTCGAGCTGCGCCTCCGGCAGCGGGTAGGTGCCCTCCATCTCGATCGGGTTCTGCGTGGCCAATACGAAAAACGGCTTGGGTAGGTCGCGGCTCGCACCACCGACCGATACCTGTTTTTCCTGCATCGCCTCGAGCAACGCGGCCTGCGTTTTGGGCGGGGTACGGTTGATTTCGTCCGCGAGCAGGACATTGGTGAATACCGGCCCCTTGACGAACCGTAGCTCCCTGCCGCTCTCGCCGTCGGTCAAAATCTCCGTGCCGGTGATGTCTGCCGGCATAAGGTCGGGGGTGAACTGGATGCGATGAAACTCGAGGTCAAAAATCCCGGCGATGGCACGCACCATCAACGTCTTGGCCAATCCGGGAACACCGGTGATCAGGCAGTTGCCCCCTGCGAACAGGGTGATGAGGATTTCCTCGACCGCGTCCTTTTGCCCGATAATGACTCGGCCCAATTCCTGTTCAATTTTTTCACGGCCGGCGGAGATTTGCTCGACCGCCTGCCGATCCTGTTCGTGTGTGTTGTCTGTGTCCATGTTAGTGCGTCATAGAGTAGAAGATAATGTTTATCCCCATGGGGTAAGCCTTGGGCTCGGAAAATTCCTTAAAATACCACTGGCCGGCCCGGCTCTCCTCCTCCCAGCCGTCGCCGAGATCGGTATTGTGGCAAATGACCACCATCAACCGGCCATCGTCATCATAGATGCCGCGGTAGTGCGGTGTCTCTGCATCCCAGCGTTCCCATGTGATGCCGTGCGGTGCACCCTCCATGGCGGTGCGGGGGTTGGGTACCTGCGGTTTTTCCTTCAGCGGAAACACGCATTGAAAAATCTCGTGCTCGATTGGCAACTCCACGATCTCGCGCGTCGGGAACACCCGTTTCATTTCGCGCGCAAAATTGGCCCATTCGTTTTCGCCCCAAAAGTCGTCTACCATCAGGAACCCGCCGGTCAGCAGGTACTTCCGCAAGGCCCCGACTTCTTCGCTGCTGAAATACAACTCGCCCGGCTCTATGATGTAGATAAAGGGGTACTCGAAAAGCCGATCCTCGGTGAGATTCAAAACAGTGCCCTCGGGGTCCACCTTGAGCGCGGTAAGTTGCTGCAGTCGAAACGACATGTTTAGGTCACTCTCGGGCCAGTCCACAGACCACTTGCCGCGCCCCCGCCAACCGCTGCCGCCCCATGAGTCGTACTGGATGCGGGCGAAGGTGAACTGGTCATTCGGCAATTCCTCGTCCCGTTCCCACTCCGGCACACCGCCCCGGAATTCCACCTCGCCGCGCGACCACGGGCGTTGGCTCCAACCGACTAGGGTCATTGCGATCAACACGACGAAAATCAGGCCACGCCCAAATCGACGGGAGGTCTGCCGGGTGACACTCATTCAGCCTTGGCCTCCTCGCTTGGTTTCAGTACCGGTTCAGGATTCGGCTGCGAACCGGGAGGGGTTGTCTTCTTTGGCTTCGGCTCAGACTTCGGCTTGGCCAAGCGGGCGAGCAATTTTTGCGCGGCACGGAACCGCGGTGCATCCTCCAACGCCTGCAGCACATGCCGCTTGGCCTCATCCGGGGAACGATCGACCAGTGCCGTGGCCAACCGGAAATGCAGATCCACCGGATCCGGCGGATTCAAGAGCAGCAATCGTTTCAACGGTCGAACGGTGGCCGCAATGTTGCCGGTCTGCTGCGCGGTGAGCGCCATGAATCGATGCGAGATTGGCGAGAGCGGGTTGGCGGAGAAGAAGCGCTTGGCCAAG
>CAJXAU010000431.1 GCA_913050205.1 uncultured Verrucomicrobiota bacterium | reverse complement strand
GCAGGCGGCCAAGCCGTTGGCCAAGGTGCACGACATCCGGGTCGTTAGCCTGCGGCCGGATCATTACCACGGTTGGCCAACATTGGCCCGGCGGCGTAATGGCCAATTGCTCCTCATCTGCACCGGAGGCCGCGAGGGCCACGTCTGCCCGTTTGGCCAAGTCGAGCTGATGCGCTCGGATGACAACGGCAAAACGTGGACTTACCCCCGGGTGCTGCTCGACCTCGCGATCGACGACCGCGACGCCGGCATCCTCGAGACTACGAAGGGCACTCTGCTCGCCACCACGTTTTCGTCGCTGGCCTACGAGCATTATTTTGACAGCGGCGCCATCAACAATTGGGACGCCGCGCGGCAGGCACGCTGGCGGGGGGCGCACCACCGCATCAGCGCCACCGAGCGCAAGGCACAACTCGGCACTTGGATGCTGCGCTCGACCGACGGCGGTGTGACGTGGTCCACGCCGTACGACTCGATCGTCAACAGCCCGCACGGCCCGATTCAACTCGCCGACGGCCGGCAACTTTACGCCGGGAAAGATTTGTGGAAAACCGGCAAGTGGAATGGTGTTTGTGAATCAAAGGACGACGGCAAAACGTGGCAGAAGCTGGCGCAGATCCCCACCCGCCCCGGCGACGATCCTGCCGAGTATCACGAACTGCACGCGGTCGAGGCCGCCAACGGCACCATTATAGCGCAGATCCGGAATCACAACGCCAACCACAGTCGTGAGACCCTTCAAAGCGAATCCACCGACGGCGGAAAAACCTGGAGCATGCCCCATTCCATCGGTGTCTGGGGCCTGCCGTCGCACCTGCTGCGGTTGAAGGATGGCCGGTTGCTGATGAGCTACGGCTACCGGCGACGGCCGTTCGGCAATCAGGCGCGCATCAGCGAAGACCACGGCAAGACATGGAGCGAGCCGATCACCCTTTCCGGCGACGGCGCAAACGGTGACCTCGGCTATCCCACCACAGTCGAATTGGACGACGGCACACTCCTCACCGCCTGGTACGAGCAATTAAGCAGCAGCCCGCGGGCTGTCCTGCGCTTGGCCAAGTGGAACCTCCTTTGATGGCATTGCGCTGTTTACTTTTACTGCTGCTCGCGTTGCCGCTTGGCCAAGCGGCGGAAAAAACCGGCGCAGTGGTGACCGTGCATCCACTCGCCACGAAGGCAGCGGAACAAGCATTCAAACAGGGCGGCAACGCAGTGGATGCCGCGGTCGCTGCCGCGCTGACGCTTGGCGTGGTGGACGGCTTCAACTCCGGGATCGGCGGGGGTTGTTTCATGCTGATTCGAAAACCGAACGGCACCTTCGTGACGATCGATGGCCGGGAAACCGCCCCGCAAAAGGCCAGCCGCGACATGTTCCTGCGCGACGGCAAGGCTGACCCCGACTTGAGTCGAACCGGCGCCCTTGCCATCGGCGTGCCCGGTGCGTTGGCAGCGTACGATCTCGCGATCCGCGAACACGGGAACATCGACCTCGCCGAGCACCTTGGCCAAGCGGCGGCGATCGCGGAAAAAGGTTTCGCACTCGACAAGGCGTACCTGCGTCGGCTTGGCCAAGCGGTGGAGAAGCTGCGGCAATTTCCGGACAGCGCCCGCATCTTTCTCGACCCCGACGGCAACGCCTGGCCAAGCGGACACAGTTTGAAACAGCCGGACCTCGCGCGTTCGTACCGCAAGATCGCGCGGCACACCGCCGACTGGTTTTACCGTGGCCCGTTCGCGCTGAAAACCGAGGAGTGGATGCTTGCCAATGGAGGCTTAATCTCCCGTGCCGATCTTGCCGCATACAAGGCCAAGCAGCGCGAACCGGTGCGGTCGACCTATCGCGGCTTCGAAATCGTCAGTTTCCCTCCGCCCAGTTCAGGCGGTGTTCATGTGGCGCAGATTCTGAACATCCTCGAGACGTTCGACCTTCGATCGATGCCGCCCAAATCAGCCCGCTTCGTCCACCACGTGGCCGAGGCCATGCGGCTCGCCTTTGCCGACCGTGCGCATTGGCTGGGCGACGCCGACTTCGCCCCGGTGCCAAGGGGGCTTATTTCCAAAAAATACGCACACGAACTCGCGAGGCGAATCCGCCCCGGCAAGGTGACGAAAGTCGAGCGCCACTCTACGCCGCCGGACGCCGACACCAATCTGTTCGGGAAACACACGACCCACTTCTCCGCGACCGACTCCGACGGCTGGTGGGTGGCCTGCACGGCGACAGTCAACACCACGTTCGGCT
>CAJXAU010000430.1 GCA_913050205.1 uncultured Verrucomicrobiota bacterium | reverse complement strand
CAGCCGTACAAGAAGCGGATCGACCACTACAAGTCCAAGGCCGAAAAATCGTTCACCGGCCCCACCCCGTTCGAAGTGGAACACGACGGAAAAACCCGGACGCGACAGGACAACCCTGCCCTCGCCTCAATGGTCGCGGCCGTCGATGACAGCGTCGGCGCACTGCTCGATAAACTCGAGGAACTTAAGCTGGACGACAACACGGTGATTATTTTTTTCAGCGACAACGGCGGCCTCAGCACGCTTGGCCGCATCGGCCCCGGCTGCAATCTGCCGCTCCGGGCCGGCAAAGGCTGGCTTTACGAAGGCGGCATCCGAGAACCCACGCTCATCCGCGCCCCCGGTGTCACCCAACCCGGCAGCGTGTCGAACAAGCCAATGATCAGCATGGATTTTTTCCCCACGATGCTCGACCTCGCCGGGCTCCCTCTCCAACCCAAGCTACACGTCGACGGCCGCAGCCTGTTGTCCCAACTCAAGGGCAACGACGCTGGCCAGCGCACGCTCCACTGGCACTACCCCCACTACCACGGTTCCTCCTGGAAACCGGGCGCCTCGATTCGTGATGGCGACTGGAAACTCATCGAGTTTTATCACTACAAAAATTTCGAACTGTACAACTTGGCCAAGGATCCCGGCGAACGCACCAACTTGGCCAAGCGCAACCCAAGTAAAGCCGCCGAACTCCGCGCCAAACTCAGCGCTTGGCAAAAGCAAATGAAAGCCAAGATGCCAGTGCCCAACCCGGACTATAATGCCGGAGGAAAAAAGTGAAGCCCACCATCGCCTTCCTCGGCACCGGACTCATGGGGGAGCCGATGTGCCACAACCTGCTCGAAGCTGGATTGCCGTTAACAGTCTGGAATCGGAGCAAAGATAAAACCAAGCGCTTGGCCAAGCGCGGCGCCGGCGTGGCCGATTCGCCGCACGACGCCGTGACCGGAGCCGACGTGGTGATCACCATGCTCTCGGACGGCCCGGCCGTGACGGAATTGATGTTTGACCGAGGCGTGGCGGACAAAATCTCAAATGGAGCCACCCGGATTGACATGGGGTCAATTGGCGCGGATGAGGCGATCGACCATGCCAAGCGGCACGCCGAACAGGAAGTAGCCTATCTCGACGCCCCGGTTTCTGGAGGCACGCGAGGCGCGGCTGCGGGCGAGTTGGCCATTATGGCCGGAGGGGATGCGGAAACTTTTGCCGCGATGCAGCCGGTGTTTGCTCCGCTTGGCCAAGCGACCCATGTCGGGCCAAGCGGCTGCGGACAGTTGGCCAAGCTGGCCAATCAAGTCATCGTTGCCATCACCATCGGTGCCGTGAGTGAGGCGTTCATCCTCGCGGGTGGCGGGGGCGCCGACCGAGCCCAAGTGCGCGAGGCGTTGCAGGGCGGATTCGCCTCCAGTCGCATCCTCTCCGAACACGGCCAGCGCATGGTCGAGCGCGCGTTCGAGCCGGGCGGCCCGGCCAAGTTTCAGGTCAAGGATTTGCGGAACGCGCTCAAGGCTGCAGAGCAACTCGGGCTCGATCTCCCCATCACAAAACTCATTCACAAACTGTTCGACGACATGGTCAACAGTGGCAAGGCCGACATGGATCACAGCGGCCTGCTCACCCACCTAGAGGAACTGAACAACATCTCTTTTTCATAAATGAAAGTCATCATCACCGGCGGCGGCGGTTTTCTCGGTTCTCAACTAGCGACGCAGATTCTCGATAAAGGCACGCTCATTGGCCCAAGCGGCGAGCAGGAGCCGGTCGAGCAAATGGTACTTATCGATGCCCACTTTCCCGTACCCCAACCAGACGAGCGAGTTCAGAAAATCACCGGCGACATCAGTGACAGGGATGTGATCGAGTCCGCGATCGACGGAGAAGCGTCTGTTTCAATTTTCCATCTTGCCTCGATGGTCAGCGGCGAGTGTGAGGAGCGATACGACGATGCCATCCGGGTGAATCTCGACGGGGGGCGTAACGTGTTCGATGCCGCGCGCACGATCGCGGGGCGGCCTCGTGTGGTGTTCGCCAGCAGCATCGCCTGCTTCGGGGGTGCAGCGATGCCCACCCCGGTGAGCGACTTGGCCAAGCGCACGCCGCAAACCACCTACGGGATGACCAAGGCGATCTGCGAACTGCTCGTCAACGACCACTCGCGTAAGGGCCACTTCGACGGCCGATCCGTCCGGCTGCCCACTGTGATCATTCGCCCCGGCAAACCCAACGCCGCCGCCTCAAGCTGGGCCAGCGGGA
>CAJXAU010000429.1 GCA_913050205.1 uncultured Verrucomicrobiota bacterium | reverse complement strand
GCGCACTCGCAAACGCCTTGGTGTAGCGCACACTCTCCTTGGCCAATCGATCGATATTCGGCGTGACCGCAAACTTATCGCCGTAACAGCCGAGCACCGGACTCATGTCCTCGGCGGTGATCCAAAGAATGTTCGGCCGCTCGGCTGCCTGCACCCCGACACACAACCCCAACAGGGATAATAAAAAAAAGCGCATGCAGGGGGTTGTAAAGCTACTTTACATCGTTGGCAACAGCAACTCCGTCGCCTGCCGGTTTGGCTTTTCAGCGCTTGGCCAAGCGGATAACTTTTGGCCAAGCGATTAGTAGCAGATCGAGTGGACTCTCCCCAACATACACGCCGCCTGGCCGCCATTGTTTTCACGGACATCGTGGGCTTTTCGAAGATGTCATCCGGTGACGAGGTCACGGCGCTTGAGCTGCTTGCCGCCCAAAAGCAGATCGTACAGCCATTGGTACAAGAGTTCGGTGGCCAATGGCTCAAGGAAAAATGAAGTACGAATGTATCAAGGTGCTTGAAACCGTAAAGGACAAGCCTCTGGGGATGGAGGTCGGGGAATTGAAAACAGACAAACTCTGGGATGCCGTCCGCGATCATCCCACCTTTCGGGCTATCGTCGATTAGTTTCAAAAATTGCATTCATCGATAATCCGTGGCAGGGTCAGCCCCAACTCGGAGGGGAAGCTTAAACGTTTGAAGGCAAGGCTGGGTGCGTTTTTTATACAACATATTCTTTGATGCATTATTCTTCCTGACTGCGCCGTATTATTTTATCCGGATGCGGCGCCGCGGCGGATGGCGGAAGGGTTTCGGAGAACGCCTTGGGAGGTACTCGACCAAGTTCAAGCAATCCATCACCAATCGTGATGTCGTCTGGCTTCACGCGGTCAGCGTGGGAGAGGTCAACATCTGCGTGCAACTCATCAAGGCGCTGAAGCCAAGGCTGCCAAACCTCAAGGTCGTGGTGTCCACCACCACGTCCACCGGCATGGCAGAATTGCTAAAAAAACTACCGGCCGAGGTGGGCAAAATCTATTACCCCATCGACCGGCGATCCCACGTGCGTCGCGCCTTGGCCACCATTCAGCCGAAGGCGGTGGTGTTGGTTGAGGCGGAGATTTGGCCCAACTTTCTGTGGGGGTTGCAGTCGCGCAAAATCCCTCATTTTCTGGTGAACACCCGTATCTCGGACAAGTCATTCAAGGGATACCGCCGGTTCGGTTTTGTTTTTCGAAAACTATTCGCCGGCTTCACCGGGGTTGGGGCTCAGAGCGAGGCGGACTCCGTTCGATTGATGGAGTTGGGCTGCCGCGGAGAATCCGTCCATGTTTTTGGAAGTTGCAAATTTGACGGGGCCAACGTCGCTCGAGAACACCGAACCGACGTTCAACGCATGCTACGGCAACTGGGAGTACCCGAGGAGGCTCCGGTGATCGTCGGAGGAAGCACGCATAGTGGAGAGGAGGAGATTCTCGCCCGCTTGGCCAAGCGCCTGCGCGATCGGTATCAAAACCTGTTCCTGATTTTGGTGCCACGCCATCACGAACGCGGCCGGGAAGTCGGCGAAACCTTGGCTAAACTCGGAGTGGAATTCCTTTACCGAAACGAGGTCGGCACCAACATGACGCCGATGGAGGAAGGGCGGTTGGAGTGCCTGCTGGTCAACACTACCGGCGAGTTGAAGTTTTTTTATGAGGTCGCCACCGCTGTGTTTGTCGGAAAAAGCCTGACCGCTCAAGGCGGCCAGAACCCGATCGAGCCAGCCGGCTTGGCCAAGCCAATCGTATTCGGCCCGCACATGGGCAATTTCGAAGCGATTACGGCCAAGTTTTTGGCCAGCGAGGCAGCGATTCAAGTTGCTGACGAACAGTCACTTGAAGCTGCTTTTGAAGAGATAATTTCCGATGAATCCAAGCGGAATGCGCTTGGCCAAGCGGCTCAAAAAGTAGTCCAACAGAACGAAGGAGCCATCGAAAAGACGGTGGGCATGATTCTGGACGGCATCAAATTAGACGGCATGGTGCAGCAATTTTAGCCGATTTTCGCTGGCAAAGTTCCCGAGGACGCAGTGGCGCTGACGTGCGGCTGATTGCTGTTTCCGAAGATCAACCAACGACGCAATGCAGGACACGTTTTTGCACGAGGTCATGCACGCGCTGACAGCAGCGTTTGATCTGAAGGAGAAAGACAAAGAGGAAAGCTTCGTGCGCAGACTAGCCACCGGCATCTGCACGGTGTGGAACGACAACC
>CAJXAU010000428.1 GCA_913050205.1 uncultured Verrucomicrobiota bacterium | reverse complement strand
GGCCAGGCGAGCCGACACTCCCCTCGGTGCAGGCCAGCGCTTGGCCGAGGGAGGATCTCGACTTTTTCATTCTAGCCCGGCCTGAGTCCAATCAACTCCAGCCCGCACCGGCCGCAGCCAAGCGCACTCTCATTCGCCGGGCCACCTACGACCTGACCGGCCTTCCGCCAACGATGGAGGAAATCGCCGATTTCCTCGCTGACGAATCGCCGGATGCATTCCGCAGGGTCGTCGATCGGCTTCTGGCCTCGCCGCATTACGGCGAAAAATGGGGACGCCATTGGCTCGACGTCGCCCGCTATGCCGACAGCAACGGTCTTGACGAAAACCTCGCCTACGTCAACGCGTTCCGCTACCGCAACTACGTCATCGATGCGTTCAACGAGGACAAGCCGTACGACCAGTTCGTCCGGGAACAAATTGCAGGCGACCTGCTGAAACCGTCCGGTGACGAGCCGGAAACGGCGCGGCACGCGCGCCACATTGCCACCGGTTTCCTCAGCGTCGGGGCCAAGATGCTCGCCGAGGATGACGGGCGGAAGATGGAGATGGACATCATCGACGAACAGCTCGACACGCTGGGACGCGCCTTCATGGGCATGACGCTCGGATGCGCCCGCTGCCACGACCATAAATTCGATCCCATCCCCACGAGCGACTACTACGCGCTGGCCGGCATCCTCAAGAGCACGCACACGATGGACAACCACAAGGTCGTCGCGCAGTGGCACGAGATCGAAGTCGGCACCGCAGCGCTTCGCGCAAAACAGGCCGAAATCGACAAGGCGGCTGGGGAACAAAAGAAGACGATCGACCAGTTCAAAGCCGGCACCACAGATCATGTACTGCAACAGGCACGAAAACACGCCGCGGACTACCTGATTCAGGCGCTCATCCAGTTCCGTAAGAGCGGTCAAATCGAATACGCCATCGCTCAACTCGAAGACAAAACAAAGACGGATCAAGCCGAGTTTATTTTGATCGAGGCAGAGACATTCAACCGCGGCAACGGACTCCGCTCCAACGAAAACTACGGGGAAGGAATCGGCATCTTGATCAGCAACGGGCCGACCGAAGTGGAGTACGACGTAACCGTTGCCAAAGCGGGTAACTACGACCTGCACATCCGATATGCCGCGCAGATGGCCCGCCCGGGCAAGCTGAGAGTCAACGGAGATTTGATCAACGAAAAAGCCACCGGCAGCGTCACCGGCACGTGGTTCCCCGACTCACAAACTTGGCACCTCGAGGGCACCTTCCCGCTCAACGCCGGGAAAAACGTCATCAAATTTTCCTGGCCCACCCCGACGCCACACATCGACAAGTTGCTGTTCATGCCGGCCGACAAACCGGTCCACGGTGAAGCCTTCAAAACAGACCACCTCCACGCAGCGTTCAGCAAGCAGTGGGCGGAAGCCTTAAAACAGGCCGCGAAGGATGCCAAGTCGCCTCTCAACGAATGGCGCGCGTATCTCGATGATCCTCTCAAGCCGATCGACGCGACTGCGATCAAGGCCATCCGTGGTCGGTTCGCCAAAGCTGCTAAGGGCGACCCACTGCACGAACTGCTTCACAAAAAAGACGGCCTGTTCAAGTCCCCCAAGGAGATCGAAAAACTTTTCGCAAAGACGGATCAGGACAAACTGAAGCAGCTGCAAAAGCAACTCAGCGACATCGAAAAGCGGCGCCCGAAAACACCCAAGGCCATGGCCGTCCGCGAGGGCAAGGTGCAGGATTTAAAAGTCCACCTGCGCGGTGACTACATGACTCAGGGCGAGCTGGCCCCGCGCGGTTATCTCCGGGTCATCGCCAATAAAAACGCGTCGGCCCCACCGAAGGATGGTAGTGGCCGCGCTGGATTTGCGAAGTGGCTGACTGGCGATAATCCGCTCACCGCTCGAGTGATGGCCAATCGGATTTGGCTTTGGCATTTCGGGCAGGGCATCGTCCGCACGCCGGACAACTTCGGCACGCTTGGCCTGCGCCCTACTCACCCGGAACTGCTCGACTGGCTCGCGCTGCGATTCGTCGAGAGCGACTGGTCGATCAAGCAGATGCACCGCATCATCATGAATTCCGCCGCCTACCGGATGAGCACCCAGTTCAGCGAGCAAGCCTATGAGATGGATCCCGACAACAAACTGTGGTGGCGGTTCAATCGCCGCCGACTCCAGGCGGAGGAGGTGCGCGACTCCCTACTCGTGGCCGGAGACTCAATCGAGTGGGGCATGAAGGATCAGTTGATGGGCTACA
>CAJXAU010000427.1 GCA_913050205.1 uncultured Verrucomicrobiota bacterium | reverse complement strand
CCACTATCCGCGAGGACGCTCTTGCCGCCGATGCCATCCGGATTTTCAACGAGCGAAGCATCGATGACATTGTTGTCGTCAATGCCAAGCGCGAGCCGGTCGGGCTAGTCGATTCGCAGGATCTCCCCAAGCTGAAAGCGGTGTAACCGCAACGTGTGCGAACGGGTAATCGCTTGGCCAAGCGCCGCAATAGGGGGAGGTTTAAGCCAGCGCTTCCTCGATCACGTTGCCGTGGACATCGGTGAGGCGGAAGTCTCGGCCCTGAAACCGGAAGGTCAGTTTCTTGTGATCCAGGCCAAGCAGATGCAGCACCGTGGCGTGGAGATCGTGTACGTGGCAGTCCCGGTCGATTGCGCCGAAGCCAAACTCGTCGGTCGTGCCGACGATATTCCCCGGTTTGATGCCGCCCCCGGCCATCCACATGGAGAAGGCGTCGATGTGGTGATTGCGCCCCTTCGTCTGCCGAGCCTCACTCATCGGGGTGCGACCAAATTCTCCACCCCAGATGACCAGCGTATCGTCTAGCATGCCGTGCGCCTTGAGGTCGCGGATCAACGCAGCACTTGCCTTATCGACGTCGTTCGTCACCTTGTCAAAATCCTTCGTGAGCGTCTCCCCCGGGCCGCCGTGGCTGTCCCAGTTGGTGTGGTAAAGCTGCACGAACCGTGTGCCGCGCTGGACCAGCCGACGGGCCAACAGGCAGTTGTTGGCAAAGCTCGGCTTGCCTCGCTCGATACCGTAGAGGTCGAGCGTGGCCTTGGATTCGCTGGAGATATCCATCAATTCCGGAGCGCTTGACTGCATCCGGTAAGCCATCTCGTATGAGGCGATGCGAGTGTTAATCTCAGGGTCGCCAGTGGCCACCAGTCGTTTCAGGTTGAGTTGATTGATTACATCGATGGACCGACGCTGCCGGTCTCGATTGACTCCGACCGGGCTGGCAAGGTTCAGGATCGGATCACCCGAGCCGCGTAACGGCACGCCCTGATAAGTGGTTGGCAGAAATCCGCTGGCCCAGTTGGCTGCTCCCCCGCGCGGGCCGCGCGGGCCAGAGTGCAGCACCACGAATCCGGGTAGGCTTTGGGATTCGCTGCCGATGCCGTACGTGACCCATGAGCCCATGCTTGGCCGGCCGAAGATACCGGTGCCGGTATTCATGAACAGCTTGGCTGGGGCGTGGTTGAATAGGTTGGTTTTGCACGTGCGGAACATCGTGATTTCGTCGGCGATGCCAGCGATGTGCGGGATGTTCTCGCTAAACCACATGCCGCTCTGTCCGTGTTGGCTGAATTTTTTTACCGGGCCAAGCAGTTTGTTGTTCTGCTTGAAAGAGCTGTTCATGAAGGCGAACCGCTTGCCCTTCACGAACTCGTCCGGAATGTCGCCCCCGTGCCGCTTGGCCAGTTCGGGCTTCCAGTCGTACAGCTCCAACTGCGACGGGCCACCGCCCATGAACAGGTAAATCACATTCTTGGCTCTCGGCAAAAAATGCGGCTGGCCCGGGAGGAATGGGTTCACACCATTGGCCCTTGCCGAGTCATTACCGATCAGCGAACCCAGAGCGATGGAGCCGAGGCCCATGGAGCACTGGCTGAAAAAGTGACGTCGTGTGGTTTGTTGCAGGTTCATTATTCGCGCGTGATCGTTTCGTCGAGATTGAGCAATATCCGGGCGGCCATCGTCCAGGCAGAGAAAACCGCATCGCCGCCGACTGGTCGTGTCGCCTGGCCAAGTGCCTGCGCGTGGGCAACCACGGCTTTGGCGGAGCTGGCCTGCGCGGCGTATTCCCTCGTCAACTCCGCAACCAAGTCGGTTAATAGCCGTAATTCCTCGGTGTCAGGGTCGCGGTTCAGGCAAAGTTGAAAGCCAAGCCGGATGCGTGCCTCCGGCGACTCGACCTCGGTCATCAACCGCCGGGCCAGTCCCATCGCCAGCTCGATGAAAGCCGGATCATTCATCAGCGTCAGGGCCTGTAGTGGGGTGTTCGAGCGAATGCGCCGGGTGCAGGCCGCCAGACCGTCCGGGGCGTCGAACACCTTCAGTGCCGGGTGCGGCGTGTTGCGCCAGCGGTAGGTATAGGCGGCGCGCCGGTATCGATCCTCCCCGGAGCTGGCCTTCCACGATTTGCGGTGCTGGCCAAGATCCATGCAGCCCTCCGGTTGTGGCGGGAACACGCCCGGGCCACCCATCTTGGCGCTGAGCAGGCCACTCGCTGCCAGAGCCACATCGCGTACCAACTCGGCATCGAGCCGGAA
>CAJXAU010000426.1 GCA_913050205.1 uncultured Verrucomicrobiota bacterium | reverse complement strand
AGAATGACGTCCGGCAGTTCCCAGTTGAGTTGCTCGGCCAGTTCGAGGCCCATCGTTTTTTTGCCCTCAATCCGGTACGGCTCCTTGAGGGTGGAAAGATCGAACCAGCCCATCGGCTCGCGGCCCTCGCCGACGAGGCGGCCGCAGTCGTTGATCAGGCCATTCACGCGCACCACGGTCGCACCGGCGAGGTGCGTCTCCTTCATGTTGATGAGCGGGGTGTCGTCCGGCATGAAGACAAACGACTCCATCCCGGCCCGCGACGCATAGGCGGCCATGGCACCCCCGGCGTTGCCGGCCGTGGGACAGGCAACACGCTGTATGCCAAACTCGTTGGCCATCGTGATTGCCAATGCCATGCCGCGCGCCTTGAAGCTGCCGGTGGGCAACCGGCTCTCGTCCTTGAAAAGCAGGTTGCCGAGGCCAAGCTCGGCGCTAAGCCGAGGTGTCGAGAGGATCGGGGTCATCGTTTCGCCCAGCGAAACGACATTGGCCGGATCGACGTACGGCAGCAGTTCGCGATAGCGCCACAAGTCGGCAGGGCGCTTGGCCAAGTTTTCTTTTGGGAACGCCGCCTTGACGGCGTCGAGGTCGTAGCGCACCCAAAGCGGCCGCTGGCAGTCGGCGCAGAGGTTGTGCGGCTGGCCCGCAGGGTAGTGTTTGCCGCAGTTGGCGCACTCAAGATGGGTGACGAAGCTCACGCAGCGAGTGTGGCGCACCCGCTTGGCCAAGCGCAAGTGTCACGGCTCATTACCTCGATCTCAGGCGGAAGAATTGTTGGGGCAGATTCGGGTCGGGTTGGGCGTTGTATTCGGTCTGGCCTTCGTCAATCTCGATAACGGTCGGATTGGCGAACGTCACCTCGGAGGCGGACTCGAGAACGTAGTCGCCCGGCTCCCAACTTAGTTGCAATCCTTCTCCATCGGCTGGAGCGATGGCCAAAACCGGTTGCTCGATCACTAGCCGTTCGCCACGCGCGACGACTGTACCCTTGGATGAGACCAGCACGGTGATGCCCTTGAACTCATCGCTCTCCAGTTCCTGCTCGATATCGAAATCAAATGTCAGCACCGGCACATCGCCGTCCCATGTCAATTGCCCCTCGGCCTCGAACGGTTCGGCTTCGGGCGCGTCCTCCGGCAATCCCTCCGGGTCGCTCAGGTCAAGCTCGCCTTTCCGTTTTGTCACAGCTGTATCCACGTCGTATTTTACCAAACCGGTCATGGTGGGCACGTTGTCTGTCTGGACGAAGTAGCCATCCTCATCCAGCTCGGCTGCCTCTCCCGCGCCCTCGGGAGCAAGCTGGATTTTGAAATCCGTCATCGTGAACTTAGCCTTACCAAGCAGGCCAAACGGCCCGAACGAATAGCTGAGCTGCAGCTTCGACTTGGTCGGCTGGGCATCGACGTGTGTGATGCGAATAGTCTCCGGATCCTCGTCCGGCTCCAGCTCGGCGATGAGCGTGCCTTTTACTCGGGTGGAGTCGTCGTCCGATTCCTTGACAAGGCCAAGGTCGAGTGTCACCTCAATATCGAACTTCGATTTCTTTTCGTCAGCGGTAAACAACCACGGCCCCGCCTGCGCTTGGCCAAGCGCAACACACCAAACCCACATTGTCAGGCCAAGCACGATAACTCGTCTCATGATCGGGAGTTTTTCATCCGCGCTTGGCCAAGGGAAGCTCACGTGCAAACTCAGGCCGATTGATCCGCCGGCAGCGGGAATATTTGCTCGTAGGCTTTGACCATCACCGCTAACGACCAGGGGATGGTGAATAACAACCCAAGGCCGCAAGTGATCACCCCCAGCATTGAAGCCAAGCCGATCACAATCATCATCGCGAAAATCCCCCAGAAATTCTTTTTAGCCCCCTTGAAGCCAGCGAGAAATGCCTCTCCGAATGTCCCTCGACGGTCTGCAACCAGATAGAGGGCGAAATTGGTTAAGGTAACGGCCGGGATCATCAGGACGAACATCAAGATTCCGCCCCCCACCATCAAACCGACACCCATTTCTCCCGACTCTTGTGTCATCATGACAGCCCCGATGATGAGCATAATAAGTCCGGGAATTGATGCAGCAAAAATCACCGCTCCTTGGACGACGGTCACCAACAGCAGCCACCCGTAGTTTTGGAAACCCAAAAAAACATCACCCACCTCTGCATGACCCTCCCGCGACAGCTTCAGGATCATGAGAATCAGCCCACCCATCAGCGGCCCCTGAACCAGCAATTGCGCTGCGGGGATTACCGCGCCGATTAACCCAG
>CAJXAU010000425.1 GCA_913050205.1 uncultured Verrucomicrobiota bacterium | reverse complement strand
ATTCAATTGGAGTTTTACATCGCCGCCGCCCGTGCCGCTCTGGATCGGATCATCACCACGGAGGAGGAGCCGAAAGTGTTTCGGCATCGATTCACAAAAAGCACGGACGGCGGGTTCCCGGAAGGTGTGCAGGGAGCGAATGATCTTGGTCGGCACCGGCAGTTCATCGTTCGCATGAAAAACGATTATCCGGAGCAGGGCACGTTTCGGATTCGGACTGCTGTGCGTGTCGAGTTGCCCGAGAAAAAAGGGCCTGTGCCGAGACTGCGCGTTCGCGTGGGGTATCGGCCGGACACGTTGGTTGATATGGGGACGCTGGCCGAACTCGACCTGCACGAGGCGGGCGAACATGAACTGGAATTCGTCGGCCGCATCGAAAATTTCCCGTTACCTGTGCGGGGGCAGGGCAAGTACCCTGGGTTGGTGGTGATGTTATCCAATGCCCACGATGAGTTTTCGCAGTCCGGAAAAACGCAGCAACGGGAGATCACCAGCGAGGACGGCAAAAAGAAAAAAATCTGGGTGCACGGCGAGGACTATCCGCGGTTGCACGTGGAGTGGTTGGAATTTGAGGGGCCGTTTTTTGACCGATGGCCACCGGAGGAACATCGGCAAATCCTCTTTCCATCGCATTTGCGCGAGACACGTGAGAAGGCTTATGTTCGCAAAGTACTCAAGTCGTTTCTCTCCCGAGCATGGCGCCGGCCAGTGAACCGCAAGGAGGTTCGTCGATACGCCGGATTTTACCGGAAACTGCGTTCGGAGTTTCCTGATTTGGAAAGTGCCCTGCGGGAAACGTTGGTGATGGCGCTGGTCGCGCCGGATTTCCTGTACCTTCTCGAACCGGCAGCGGGTGAATCACGACCGCTCACTGCACATGAGTTGGCATCTCGCCTTTCTTTTTTCCTCTGGAACACCATGCCGGATGATGAACTTCGTAGACTTGCTGACAACGGTGCGCTTCTCGGCGAGGCAACTCTATCGGCGCAGGTGATCCGGATGGTGGCCGACGAGCGGTCGAACCGGTTCATCGACACGTTCGTGGAGCAGTGGCTGGACATCGATGCCATGAATCGCGTGGAGGTGGATACCAAGGTGCACCCCGCGTTTGGACGCAGTAAACGGATCGATCACCTTCGCGAATTGATCCGCCGCGAGCCGGTCGAATTTTTCGGGGAAATCCTCCGGCAAAACCTCAGCGCCGAGAATTTCATTCGCTCCGACTTTGTGATGCTTAACGATGCACTGGCGCGGCATTATCATTTTGACGGCGTTCACGGTGGTGCGTTCCGGTCGGTGTCAACCAAGCGCCAGTCCCCGGAGGCCAAGGCCAAGCGCGGTGGATTGCTGACGCAGTCGGCGATTCTGCTCGGGGCTTCGACCGGTGCCGACTCCCACATTATCAAACGAGCTGTGTTTGTGCGCGAACGACTGCTCGATGACCCGCCGGATCCGCCGCCACCAAACGTGCCTGAGTTGGAGACCGCCGAACCCGGCTTGGCCAAGCTGTCCATTCGCGAGCAGTTGAAACATCACAACAACGATCCGGCCTGTGCCGACTGCCACCGGGGTATCGACGGTTGGGGGCTGGCGATGGAGGCGTACGATGCACTTGGCCAATGGCGTACCGAGATTACCCGTAAACTGCCGGACGGCAAGCTGACCAAGCTGCCTCTCGAGACCTTGGCCAAGCTGCCGGGCGGCCGCGAGGTCGATGGAATGGAGGCGCTGAAGGACTATTTGCTCACCGAGCGCAGGGATCAGTTCTCACGGGCATTCGTGGTCAAACTGCTGACTTACGCGCTTGGTCGGTCGCTCGAGTTTTCTGACGAAAAACACATCGATGCATTGACCCGCCGTTTCACCGACGATAATCTCCGCGTTCAGTCTTTGGTTCAATCCATCGTGACAAGCGAGGTTTTCCGTACGAAATAACAGCCCATGAGCCGTATTGTATCCAAATCGTGGCAGCTTGATCGCCGTTCCTTTTTACGTGGCACCGGAGTGGCGCTGGCGTTGCCGGCGCTCGACGCTATGGCCAAGGCCGCCCCGGTGGCCGAGCCCCGCCGTCTCGCCGCAGTTTACTTTCCCTTTGGCGTGTCCATTCAGGGGGAGAAAAGTGAGAAGGCCGAGTGGGGCTGGTTCCCCAAGGGCGAGGGGCGCGAGTTCACCTTCAACAAAAGTCTGCAGCCGCTCGAGGCGTATCGGGAAAACGTGACTGTCCTCGGTGGACTGTCTCACCCCGAGGTGCGCAAGATCGGTGGGCACGACAGCGGGGA
>CAJXAU010000424.1 GCA_913050205.1 uncultured Verrucomicrobiota bacterium | reverse complement strand
GCCCTCATCCATCGCGTTGCCGCGCTTGAGCAGTCGCACGGTGCCGGGGTTGCCCCGGGCGGCCACGGTGTAAACCTTCGTTTGCGAGCCGTTGCCCAGTCCCCGTTCGCGGGCGGCCAGATCGGTCAACTGATCCTTGAGAGCCTTGCGTCGGGCCTGCACATCCGGGCCCAGAGCGTCGGCCAGTTCCGCCTCGCCAACGAACGTCGATTCCACCCCGGCCGAGGCGGCGATCTCGTCCGGGCCCAGTGCGCGATCGTAAAGCTGGGCGCGGTGAATTCTACCGTTCAGGAAGTTGTTGCCACCACCCCGATGGCGCATGCCGAAGATTACCTGCGAGCTGTTGGCCGGAAAATCATGCCGCCCGGTCTTGTACGGCTTGCCGTGCGGCACGCCGTTACGATAACCGGTGATCGTCCCGTCCTCGTGGTAGACGATCGCGACATGCACCGGCTGTTTGTGCGCCTCGTTTTCCTCCGGCGAACCGAACGATTTAGTTCGCACCAGACCGTTGCTGCCGGCCATCCAGCGCCGGGTCTCGCGCTCGGCGAATACGATGGAATCAAAAAACTTGCCGTCGTTGCTCTGTACTCCGATCACGCCGCCGCCCTTTTGGTCGAGTGTACCCAACTGCACCCACGCCTCGAGTGTCTTCGTTTTCAACGGAGCCGTGAGCGGAGCGGTCTCGACCCACGACTCGCTGCCATCAACGACCAATGCGCCGCCCTCGATCCGGGCATTCCCCTTGGCTGTGCCGTGCAGCGTGCCCAGGCTGTCCTCCAGCCCGGTGTCGAACTCCCATCGGGCGAATGGCTTCGGCGGCTCGGGCTTTTCCGCTTTGTCACCCTGCTTGCGTTTGGCCAGCGCGATTTCGCGTCCGCGATTTTCAATCCCGGTCAGTTCTTCAGTCAGCCCGGCGATCTGCTTGCGCAACACCTCACGTTGGCGTGCCAACTCGGGATCGGATACAGTACGCTCGCCATGAAACACCCCGGCGATCGCCGAGGTCATTTGGTAATATTCCTTCTGCTGAATGGGATCGAACTTGTGATTGTGGCAGCGAGCGCAGTTGACTGTGAGCCCGACGAACGTCTGCCCAACCGTGCCGATGATCTCCTCGAGTTCATCCTGTCGCGCGGTTTTCTTCATAAACTCACTACCGCCCACCACCGTGTTGTGCAGCCCGGCGACAAGGAAGCCGACTGCCTTTTGTCCGGCTGGGTTGCCCGGCTTGAGCACATCTCCGGCGACCTGCATGCGTACAAACTCGTCGTATGGCATGTCGTCGTTCAGCGAGTGGATCACCCAGTCGCGATACGGCCAAAGATTGTTGCGGACGTTATTCCGCTCGAAGCCGTCGCTCTCCCCGAACCGCGCGAGGTCAAGCCAGTGCCGGCCCCAGCGCTCGCCGTAGTGGGGCGAGCCGAGCAGGTCATCCACCACCTTGCGATATGCGGCATCAGACGGGTCGGCCACAAATGCCGCGACCTGTTCCGCCGTGGGCGGCAGGCCGGTCAGGTCAAAATACAGACGGCGAAGCAACGCACGCGCATCCGCCGGGGCGCTTGGCTTCAACTTGGCGGCATCGAGCCGGGATAAAACAAAGGCATCGATCGGGTTGGCCACCCAGTCGGGCAGCGAGACGGTCGGCTGGGCTGGGCGCTTCACCGGCTGGAGTGACCACCAGTCGTACCCTCCACGCTTGGCTGTGGTGAACTGGAATGGGTCAAGCGTGTCTGTCGCTCCCCACTTCGCCCCGGACGCGATCCAGTCGTGCAGCACTTTTTTCTCCGCTTGGCCAAGCGGTTGATCCGGTGGCATGTCGTCGCCGGAGACCTTCTCCCACAACAGGCTCTCGCCCGGTTTGCCGGCTACGAACAGGGCGCCATGTTTGCCGCCCTTCAGTGCCGCCTCGCGCTGGGACAGATCCAGTTTACCCTTGAGATCAAATCCGTTGTGGCACTCGAGACAGTGTCGGACCAGTAACGGGGCCACATCGCGGTCAAAGTCCACGGCGGCTACGGAAACGCCGGAAGTCGAGCCAATCAAAGACAGCATCAACCCCGACAAAAAAGTGCGGAACCCACTCAAGTGCATAATGAAAAAAGGTGCCCGGAAAAGCTGCCTCAAGAATGTCCCCGCGCAAAGCGAAAACAACGCTTGGCCAAGCGCTTGGCCGGGGGGAATTGAAAAAAACGAGAACCGAAGAGGGTGGATCGCGAATTAAAAAGAAGTGGCGGAGAGAGAGGGATTCGAACCCTCGATAGGCGTTAACCTATA
>CAJXAU010000423.1 GCA_913050205.1 uncultured Verrucomicrobiota bacterium | reverse complement strand
CGGCGCAGTGTCACCCAAACCTCGTGCCGCTCGTGGAGGCTGCGCCAAAGTTGATGCCCCAACATGCCGCTGCCTCCGAGGATGAGCAGCCTCAAGGCTGGGCCTCCCTTCCGTGTCGGGCGGGGACGCCGCGAACGTCCTTTATGGCGACGAGGTTGAATGCGTGCTTCGGATTTCGGTTGATGCGGAGCAGTAGCGTGAGCAGTTCATCGCACAGCAGGCAGCCGGGGAATTTGTACCTTGGGCCAGCCATGTAGCCGCGCAAGTGGCGCGTGCCGGTGGTGCCGTGCACGGTGTAGCCGCGCCCTTCAAACTCGTTAATATACCACCCGGAGTGGTGCCGCTGAAACTCGTTCCCAAACTCCGGCCCCTGCGGCACAAAGCCGTGCGGAGTCTCGAGCAGGATGAATTTGCAGGTTAGGCGTTCGACGCGATCGAGCAGTTTGAGACCGTCGGTTTTTGGCAGGTGCTCGATGAGGCCGTAGAGGGTTACGAGGTCGAACTGTTCGTCGAGTTCGTCCTCGAGGATGTCGGCCTGAATATAGTGGTCGTGGACGCTGCGTTTGCGGGAGAGGTCGATCGCGTCGGTGTGGGCGTCGAGTCCGGTGGTTACCACGCCGGGCCGAAACGGGCTGAGGTGCGAACTGGTGCCGCAGCCGATGTCGAGTGCGGTCTTAATTTCCCCGCTGGCCACGAGTTGAGCGGTGTAGTCCGCAGCGGACTTCGGGCGCAACAGTTGTCGGAGCGGGTTGGCCATGCGCCGGTCAGCGGTTAGATGTAAAGTTCGATGTCGCCCATTTTCTCGAGCAACGGCTCGACGTCCGCGGCGGTCTCAAGCTGGCGGGCGTTGGCAGAGGTGTACTCGGTGCCGAGCGGTTTTTCCGAGTGATGCTCGGGCACGTTGTACTCGGGGGGGACGGTGTAAAACAGTTCCTCCTCGGTGACACGCTGCATCTCGTACTCGTCCACGAGTGTTTCATGAAGTTTCTCGCCGGGGCGAATCCCGGTGTTGTTGATCGGATGCTCGGCGCCTTGGGAGCTAAACTTTTGACGGACGGCATTGGCGAGAGTCTCGATGGTGCAGGCGGGGGCTTTGCGGACGAAGATTTCGCCGCCGATGGCGTGCTTCATCGCGTGGAACACCAGCCCAACTGATTGATCGAGGGTGAGCAGGAAGCGCGTCATCTCCGGCACGGTGATGGTGAGCGGTTCGCCGTTTTCGATCTGCCGCTTGAACAGCGGAATGACCGAGCCGCGACTGCCCATCACATTGCCGTAGCGTACACAACAGAATTTCGTTTCGCCGCCCTTAAGGTTTTGGCTGCAGATGAGTTTCTCCATCATTGCCTTGCTGGTGCCCATGGCGTTGAGTGGCTTGACGGCCTTGTCGGTGCTAAGGGCCACGAACACCTTCACCCCGGCGGCCTTGGCGGTGCGGCAGGCGTTTTGCGAACCCTGCACGTTTGTTTTGTAGGCCTCGTACGGATATGTCTCGCAGGACGGCACGTGCTTGAGGGCGGCGGCATGGAAAACGAGGTCTATCTTATCCATGGCCTCTTCCAGTCGCGATTCCTCGCGGACGTCACCGATTATGTACTCGAACTGTGGGAAGGCTTGCTGCATCTCCCACTGTTTTTTTTCGTCGCGGCTGAAGATACGAACCTTGGCCGGCGACTGCTTGAGCAGGTGTGCGGCGACGCGGTTCCCGAAAGAGCCGGTGCCGCCGGTGATCAAAATATTGGATCCGGAGATGTTCATGCCGCAACCCAGCCGAGTCTAGGCTTCCGCCTGCGGATTGGCAATGGACAAGACTTGCAAGGCTGGGTGGCGGGGTCTAGTCTCCCGCTCATGAAAGTCGTACTTGCCGCCACCACGGGGTTGATGAGCTTGACGTTGCTACACGCCGAGCCGGCCGAGGCCAAGCCGGAGGCGGATGTGTCGTTGGCCAAGCGCGATGTTGTCGAGCTGGAATTCGAAACGGCCGCCGGGATCGGCTACCAGGCTTACACGAAAAAAGGGCAGGGCGATTGGAAGCCGCTTGGCCAAGCGATAGTTGGCAACGGCGAACCGGCCACACTCACGTATCCGGGCGGGGAGGCCGGCGTGGAGTTCCGCGTAGAGACATTTGATTTGGCCAAGCCCTTGGCCAAGCCGGCCCCGGCAGCAAGCCAGCTGCCGGAAGGGATCGAGTACAAGCTCACCGGCATCTACCGGTTGCGCGGCGCGTATAAGGCCTGTGTGGCCAAGGTGGACAGCCGCAACGAGCTGGCCCGCACGGCATACTTCACGCTCGGGG
>CAJXAU010000422.1 GCA_913050205.1 uncultured Verrucomicrobiota bacterium | reverse complement strand
CGACCGCCCGTTCCACCACGCAGAGCACACGCTCGTCCCTCGCCGGGTTGGCGCAAATGGAGCAGGGAGTTTTCTCGGCCAAGCCACCGCACTGGCCGCACTCGACGATTTGTTGCCGGGAATCGACAAGTACATCGGCCAAGCTCTTGGCCACGGCGGTGTCCGCCTGTATCAAGTGTAGTGCAAGGCGCTCCGCAGAACGCGGGCCGATGCCGGGTAACCGGTTCAACTCGGCGACCAAAGCCTCGAGTGGTTTGGGGAGCGAGGTCACGAAGGATCGATCAGAGCCCGGGCAAGCCCATACCGCCCATACCGCCCATGCCGCCGGTAAGCTTGCCCATCTCCGATGCCTGAATCTCCCGGCCCTGCTCAAGTGCCTGATTCACGGCGCCCAACACCATGTCCTCCAACATGGAAATGTCGTCGGCATCAACGGCGTCCGGATCGATCTTGATCGACTTCACTATCCCGTCGCAGGTGGCCGTGACCTTCACCGCCCCGCCGCCACTGGATGTCTCAACAACCTTATCGGCCATCTGGGCTTGAGCCTCCTGCATTTGCCGCTGCATTTTCGCGGCCTGCTTCATCAATTTGCCTAAGCTTGCCATAAATAAATTTGTTCGTTACTTGCGCACTTCGACGATCCGCCCCTTGAACAGCTCAAGTGCCTTTTGGATCAACGGGTCGTTTTTGAATTCCTCCGGGTTGATCTGTTCCGGCTTGGGCTCTTTTTTCGCCTTGGGTTGCGTGGCCTCCTCCGGTGCAGCGGGCGGTTCCGGCTCCGGCAGGTCGCCAATCGGTTCCAAAACCGGCTCCGGCACGCTGCCTTCAGGCGGCGGATCGTCCACGAATCGAAACTGCACATCGTCGTGACCAAGCGCCTTGATCTGCTCCACCATCATGTCGTGGTTTCGCTGATTATCGACCAACGCCAAGTGTTCCTCACTCAGGCCGATCACAAAGATGCCTTTTTCAAATGATACCGGCTGGGCGCGCTGAAAGTACGTCTGAGTAAACGGACTCGCCTTGCTTGCGCCTTCCAAAAGTTTTTTCCACAACCCCTGCAGATCGTCTGCCGAAACCGGTTCCTTGGCCGAGGATGGCGAAACAGTCGGCGCGGGTGCCGACTTGGGTTCTGGAGCTGGGACAGCAGGTTTGGGGGCGGGTTCTTTCGTCTGGGGGGGCGGCGACGGGCTGGCAGCAGGCGTGTCGGAATCTCGCAATTTTTGTAGTTGCCCGAGAACTTCGTCGATGCTCATCGCTGCCTTGGCCTGTGCCGCCTTGAGCAGGGAGACCTCGAGTAAAATCTTCTTTGACGCTGCCAATCGCAGTCGGCCTTCGCAGTCAGTCAATATATCCAGCACGCGGGATAATGCCTGTTCGCTCGCTTGGCCGGTGCCGTTCTTGAGCGCATTCGCCTCGGTTTCGCTGATTTCCAGCATGCCGAGATCGCCCTTGGCCACGGTAAAAACCAACCGGTTGCGCATGTGCCCCAGCAGGTCGCCCACCAGTCGGCCGAGATCCTTCCCTTGTCCGGCGAGCGCGTTGAGTTCGGTCAACACCTTGGTGGAATCCCCTGCGAGAATGGCGTCCGCCAGCGCGAACAATTGGTTCTGTGCGGTCAGACCAAACATCGAGAGCACATCGGCCTCGTTAATGTTGTCTCCGCAAAAACTGATGAGCTGATCAAGTGCCGACTCCGCGTCGCGCATGCAGCCCTCCGCGCCACGGGCTATCGCATAAAGCGCCTCCTCGGCGGCGTTCACGTTTTCGTTCCCGCAAATGTACTTGAGGTGTTCCGCGATGAGATTGACCGGGATGCGTCGCAGGTCGTAACGCTGACAGCGCGACATGATCGTCGGCAGCACCTTCTCCGGTTCGGTCGTGGCGAACATGAATTTCACATGCTCCGGCGGTTCTTCAAGCGTCTTGAGCAACGCATTGAACGCCTCCTTGGTCAGCATGTGCACCTCGTCGATGATGTAAATTTTGAACTTCGACGAAGCCGGTGCGTACATCACCGTGTCACGCAGTTCGCGGATCTCGTCGATGCCGCGATTACTTGCGCCGTCAATCTCGAGCACATCCATCGACCGCCCCTCGGCAATCTCCTGCGCCTTGGGATCGTCTTCGGGAAAATCTACCTTCGGGCCATCGGTGCAATTGAGGCACTTGGCAAAAATCCGGGCCAGCGTGGTCTTGCCCGTACCCCTTGGCCCGCAAAACAAATACGCGTGCGCGATCCGGTCTGTGCTGATGGCGTTGGCCAACGTCTGGCTGACGTGATCCTGACCGACGACATCGC
>CAJXAU010000421.1 GCA_913050205.1 uncultured Verrucomicrobiota bacterium | reverse complement strand
ACACGGTGCTGCAGCGGGACGTGGCCATCAAACTGATGCAGCCGGAACTGGCGGATGACGAGGAGGGGCTTGAGTCATTTTACGCGGAAGCCCGTGCGGTGGCCCAGTTGAACCACACGAACATCATCAACCTTTATCAGTTCGGCAAATACAACGATCAGCTTTATCTTGTGATGGAGTTGGCTAGCGCCGGGAGTCTTGACCGGCTGATAGATGAGCATCAAACCGTTTCTGAATTGTTGGTGCTGGATGTCGGGATCAAGATCGCTTCGGCATTGGATACGGCGCTGAAGCACGATCTGCTGCACCGAGACATCAAACCGGGGAATATTTTGTTTAACGCAGACGGGGAACCCAAATTGGTCGACTTTGGGTTAGCCTGCAAATCGGAAGCCGGAGTGGATTATTCCGAGCAAATATGGGGGACTCCATATTACATTGCCCCGGAAAAACTACGCCGCGAACCGGAGACATTTCTGGCGGACATGTACAGTTTATCCGGCACGCTTTACCATGCGCTGACCGGGCATACTCCATTTGAGGCACCGCAGATCGACGATGTTGTGCTGGCTCACTTGAACACACCGCTTACTCCGCCGGACAGGGTCGTCTCATCGGTTAGTGAGTCGACCAGCGACGTGATTGTTCGGGCGATGGATAAGGTGCCGGCGAATCGCTATCAGTCTTATGATGAGTTCATCATGGCCTTGACGGCGGCAAGGAGCCAACTGCTGCGAAGCCGAACTTCCCGGGCGCCTTCCGGGCGTAGCGTCAAAAGTGAACCGGAAGTCGAGGAGGAGGAGGCCCCGGCGAAAAAAGGATGGTTTCGTCGCAAGGGTTGATTCCCGTTATTGGGCCAAGCGCTTGGCCAAGCGGTCAGCCTTGTACTTGAGCGGCTTTTTTGTTTTTAATCCGCCTTTTCGATGACAGCCCCAAGCCAAAGCGCTGAGGATTACTTGGAACGCATTCTGGAGTTGATTCAGAAGACGGGCCAAGCGCGTGTTGTTGATATTGCCAATTCACTGAATATTCGACAGGCCTCGGTAACCAACATGGTCAAAAAGCTGTGTGAGTTGGGTTTCGTTGACCATGAGAAATACAAGCGTGGCCTCGTGCTAACGGATACCGGTCGGGAGGTGGCGCAACGGATACAGCGACGCCATGAGACGTTGTCCCGTTTTTTCTCGTTACTGGAACTGGACGATGACATCCAGCGAAAGGACATCGAGGGCATTGAGCATCACCTGAGCCGCGACACGGTGAGGGCGCTTGAGGATCTGGCGACTTTTTTTGAGTGTCGCCCAGAATTGTTGAAGGAGTTTTTAAATGGCCGCAAACAGGCCGAGTAATCGATACATTTGATGAGTGACTCATCCATGAAAGCCGTGGCCGTGGTTCCCACAAAAAAGGAACTGCGCCTAGTTGACCATCCCATGCCGCAACTCAGCGGGGCCAATCAAATCAAGGTTCAGACGCTGGATGTTGGGATTTGTGGTACCGATCGCGAGATTTGCACCTTCGTTTACGGCGAACCGCCTGCCGGGGAGGAATATCTCGTGCTTGGACACGAATCACTTGGCCGGGTAGTGGAGGTCGGGGAAAACGTGTCACGCTTCAAGGTCGGCGACCTTGTTGTCCCGTCGGTGCGTCGTCCCTGTGACGATCCCAACTGTAATCCATGCCGAAACGATAAGCAGGATTACTGCATCAATGGCCAGTTTACCGAGAGAGGAATCAAGGCGGTGCACGGTTTCATGACCGAGTACTACGTGGACGACGAAAAGTTTTTCACTTACGTGCCGGAAGAATTGCGGGAGTTGGCCGTCATGGCCGAGCCGTTGACCATCGCGGAAAAGGGTCTTGCCCAAGCATATGCCGTTCAAAAACGGCTCCCATGGGCATGCACCGAGCCAGGAAAACCCAAAGGGCACGGCTTGCGTGCCGTGGTCTTAGGGGCAGGGCCGATTGGTATTCTCGGCGCGATGAAGTGCGTCGTAGAGGGGTTTGATACGTATGTTTATTCCCGCAGCAAGGCACCCAACCCTAAAGCCGATTTGGTCGAACAAATCGGTGCGAAGTACTTTTCAAAGTACGACATGTCGCCACAGGAACTGGCCGATGAAGTCGGCAACATCGATCTCGTCTACGAGGCGGTTGGAGGGTCTGAAGTAGCCTTTGACGTCCTGCAGGTGCTCGGCACAAACGGCATTTTTGTTTTCACCGGCATCCCCGCGCCGGAGACACGGCTCGAAATCGACTCAGACATCCTGATGCGCCGAATCGTCCTGGAGAATCTCGCGATTGTTG
>CAJXAU010000420.1 GCA_913050205.1 uncultured Verrucomicrobiota bacterium | reverse complement strand
AACCGTTCAGAATGAAGGGTGGAGAAGTGGAGCGGGTGAAGGGAATCGAACCCTCACATGAAGCTTGGAAGGCTTCCGTTCTACCATTGAACTACACCCGCAACCGGGCACAGCCTACCAACCCGGCTTGCGTTGTCAATTCGTCTTCCCTAGCCTAAGCGGCCGTGAGTTCTTTGTTGCTCAAGGGAGGACGGGTAATTGACCCCGCCAACGACCGGGACGGGACGGCCGATCTGTTGATCGTCGATGGGAAGGTGGCCGCCATTGGCACCGATGCGCTTGGCCAAGCGCCGACCGGGACGCCGGAGGTGGATGTCACCGGAAAGGTCGTCTGTCCGGGATTGATCGATATTCATGTTCATTTTCGCGAGCCGGGCCAAACGTCCAAGGAGACGATTGAGACCGGTGCGGCGGCGGCGGCCCGGGGCGGCTTTACCACTGTGGTCTGCATGCCCAATACCAGCCCGGCGATCGATAATGCGGGCACGGTGGCGTTGATTCAGGACAGCGCCGAGCGCTTGGCCAAGGTCAACGTGCTGACGACCGGCGCGATCACCAGGGGTATTGCCGGAGAAGAGCTGGCACCGATCGGCTCGCTGAAGAGTGCCGGGGTGGTGGCGATCACGGACGACGGACACTGTGTCCAGAACAACGACCTGATGCGCCGAGCGCTGGAGTACACGGCGATGTTTGACCTGCCGGTGATGGATCATTGTCAGGACTATTCGCTGGTGGGCTCGGGCGTCATGCACGAGGGGTACTGGAACAGCACACTTGGCTTGTTGGGCTGGCCCAGCGCTGGGGAGGAAATGATCGTGGCGCGAAATATTTTACTCGCAGAGAAAACCGGGGCACACATCCACTGCCAACACATGAGTGCGGCCGGGAGCATTCGATTGCTGCGCGAGGCAAAGGCGCGGGGTGTGTCCATCTCCGGCGAGGCCTGCCCGCATCACTTCACGCTGACGGACGCGACAATTGCAGGCAGCGAAAAGTTTTGGGCCGAGGATGGCAAGGGCGTGAATTATCCCGGGGACGGCGAGCGCCCCGCCTGGCCGGAGTACGACACCAATTTCAAGATGAACCCGCCGCTGCGCTCGGCCGAGGATCGCGAGGCGGTGATTGAGGGCATCGTCGATGGCACGCTCGAGATCATTAGCAGCGACCACGCGCCGCACTGCGACTACGAAAAAGAGGTCGAGTTTGCCAGTGCGCCGTTCGGCATCACCGGTCTGGAGAACCAACTTGCCGTGGCGCTGATGCAGCTTTACCACAGCGGCCGTATGCCGTTGGCCGATGTGATCGATCGGTTCACCGTGGCTCCGGCGCGGTTGATCCACTCCGACCGCGGCACGTTGAGCGTGGGTGTGCCGGCCGACGTGACGGTGCTCGACCCGGATGTGGAATGGGTGTTTCGCCGCGAGGAGACCGCCAGCAAGGCGACCAACAATCCCTTCTACGACTGGACGCTGAAAGGTCGGCCTGTCATGACTGTCGTCGGCGGAGAGATCGTCTGGCAATGAGCCAAGACCGCGCCGAAACAAAACGCATTCTTCTGCTCACTGAGGGGCGCTCCACACCGCTCTCCGCCAAGACCGCCACCGGGGTGTTGCGCTATTCGCTTGGCCAAGTGGTCGGGTTGATCGACTCGACTCGGGCCGGGAAAACGGCTGGCGAACTGCTGGGCGTCGGCGGGGACATTCCGGTTTGCGCCTCACTTGGCCAAGCGCCGGAGGCGGATACGTTGATCGTGGGAATCGCCCCGGCCGGGGGGGAATTGGGCGAGCCGTTGCGGCGGGTGATCCGAGAGGCGATCGAGCGTGGTATGCGTGTTGAGTCCGGCATGCATTTTTTTCTGAACGACGACGATGAATTTTCCCGCTTGGCCAAGCGCAGTGGCTCGGTGCTGGTGGATCTCCGCAAAAACGACGAGCATGACGTGGCACGATTCGACTCGTTCAACCCGGACTGCCTGCGGCTGCACACGGTTGGCAACGACTGTTGCGTAGGCAAGATGGTTGTCAGCGTTGAGTTGGCGCGTGGCCTGGTGCGAGCCGGGTGCGATGCCAAGTTTGTGGCCACCGGGCAGACTGGAATGTTGATTGAGGGCGACGGCTGCGCTGTGGATTCGGTAGTGTCCGATTTCATCGGAGGGGCGACCGAGCGGCTGGTGCTCGCGGCACAACAGCATGAGGCGATCGTGGTCGAAGGGCAGGGCAGCCTCGCGAACCCGCGCTACTCCGGCGTGACGATGGGCCTGCTACACGGTTGCCTGCCGGATGGGTTGGTGATGTGTTACGAGGCGGGCCGC
>CAJXAU010000419.1 GCA_913050205.1 uncultured Verrucomicrobiota bacterium | reverse complement strand
GGACCGCGTCGGCGTCGAGAATGGTTTTTCCGTCAGACACAGCAGTAAATGGAGGTACAAAAAAACGAACCGCAGCCGATTCTGCCGGTTCGTAACAAGCAACGTTGTCCAGTCGATTTGTTCATGCCCCTTCGCGACCTCTCAGGATCACATTAAAGGAAACTGGCGGGCGGGATCAGTGCGGGTGCTTCTTCCGCCACCTGCTTCGGTGGTTGAGCACCCAGTCCACCAAGGCCCGCTCAAAGCCAATGTCGTGGCCCTCCTTCTCGGATTCAAGCCATTTGTGCCGGAGAATCTCGTCCCGCTCCGCAAGATATCGCTGGTACAGCGACGAATTCTCGAGCAGCGCATCGACCGATTTCTGTTTTTTCTCGCTCATCTTTGTGTCGAGTGAATCCCGGCGGTCGAAACGTACCACCGCGATCGTGCGGCGCAACCCCATACCCAGCTTGGCCCGTGCCAAAAGCGTTGCCACCGCCGGGGCAAACGGGGATGCTCCCCCGCCCATGCTCAACGGAAAAATCGATCTCAGGAGTGACACCATCACCCAGCCCGACGACGGCATGCGCGAGGCCATGGCCCGGGCGGTGGTGGGCGACGACGTCCTGGGCGACGACCCCACAGTGCAGGCGCTCGAGCAACACACTGCCGACCTGCTCGGCAAGGAGGCCGCCGTATTCGTCCCGTCCGGCACGATGGCCAACCAATTGGCCATCCGCGTACATACCCGGCCCGGCGACGCCATGTTGCTCGATGCCAACTCACATATTTACTTTTACGAAGCCGGCGCCCCTGCCGCGTTGGCCGGAGTACACTCCAAACTGCTCGACGGACGGCGCGGCCAGTTCACCGCCGAACAGGTCGAAGCCGCCATCCCGCCGCGCGACGATCACTTTGCCCAGCCCAGCCTCGTCTGTCTGGAAAACACCCACAACCGGGGCGGCGGTAGTGTTTGGCCGCTGGAGCAGATCGAGTCCGTCGTCGAGACCGCGCGCCGACACAACCTCGCCTTGCACATGGACGGCGCACGGCTCTGGAACGCCTCCGCCGCCAGCAGCATCAGCGAGCGGGAATACGCAGCACTGTTCGACACCGTGAGCGTCTGTTTTTCAAAGGGACTCGGGGCACCGGTCGGCTCCGTGCTGGCCGGAACAACCGAAGCCATCGCCCGCGCGCGTTACTACCGGAAGCAACAGGGAGGCGCGATGCGGCAGGTGGGCATCCTCGCCGCTGCCGCCCGGTACGCACTCGACTACAACCACGCTCGCTTGGCTGACGATCATGAAAACTGCCAACGCTTGGCCAAGGGCTTGGCCAAGCTCCCCGGATTCAAGGTGGACGAGGCCGGGGCGGAGACCAACATGGTGTTCATCGACACCGGCGAACGAGACGCTGCCGACTTGGCCAAGCGCTTGGCTGGGATGAACGTGCGCCTGCTTGACACCGGTCCGCACACCCTCCGCGCCGTCACGAATCTCACGGTCAGCGGCGAGGAAATAGGCCAAGCGATCGACGCATTTGAGCAACTCACCTGATTGGGCCAAGGTAGGGACGGCTGTCTCAGCCGTCCTCGGGTTGAGACACAGATTTCACGGATTTTCACAGATCATTTTTAATCCTGCCAATCTGCGTTCATCTGCGGCCTTTAATAGATCACAACTGACTGCTGTCTCAGCGCGCCATGATTTTTTTTAGGACGGCTGGGGACAGCCGTCCCTACCAAGCGCTTGGCCAAGCGGGGCTACGGACGGCTGTTGCCTTTCCAAGCGTATCCCTCGAGGCACCACGCCAGGTCTCGGTCGTTCCTCGGCCCGGACCAAAAAAGTTGAGTTTGTCCTCCCGATGCTTTTTTGGTGGCGACCTCCAGCCATCGGTGGCTCTCTGCGTGACCATCGGCGAAGCTGAATGTGCTCGCACCGTTGTGCCACACCGCCACCGGATCAATCCATTGCTTGGTCTCCGGATTCAGTGCCCATGGGCCGAGGTTTGCTCCGCCATGCCCTCCTGCGTACTTCGTCCCTTCCTCAACGAAAACGTATTTGTCGCTGGGATTGATGATTTGGGAAAACTTGGTGATGTGCTGTCGCATGCCGTTGGCCCAACCCGGGTTGCCGGTGTTGTTTAGTCCGCCCGCCTTGGCGTACGAATCGAACGTCCAGCCTTTGCCCCATTCCAACTTCGTCCGCCCATCTCCGGGGCAGTTGTAAACATCGTGCGAAGAGGCGTAGGGCCAAAGCGGACTTAGCTCCAGTCTCTCCTTGATATAAACCAGAGCCTGACTCTTGTTGCTGATACCTGACGGCGGCCAAGGCCAAT
>CAJXAU010000418.1 GCA_913050205.1 uncultured Verrucomicrobiota bacterium | reverse complement strand
CGACGGCGTTGGCTTCATCCACACTCAACGTGTGCAGGCCAAGATCGACCAACCCGTACGAGAGTTGGCGGCGATAGTGCCGCGCGATGGTCGCCTTCTTGGCTTCCTGCAGTTTATCGAGGACGGATTGTGGAATTTTTTTGGATGGATCGCGATAGTCCGCCGCAAACGCATCGAGCACGGTTTTGTCCCAGATCCAGTTTTCGAGCATCTGCGACGGTGCCTCGACGAAGTCACGCGGCACGCTCGTACCGGCGAAGCGGCTGAATTTTGTGCGGGTCAAAATACCGTGCAGCGCGTGGCCAAACTCATGGAACAGCGTCTCGACATTATCGTGCGAGAGCAGCGAGGGCTTGTCCTTACCCGGTGTCGGGAAGTTGCAGATGAGCGCCACGGTGGGGCGCTGATAATGGCCGCTTGGCAGTCGCTTGCCGGAGATGAGCGGGAACATCGCGAAATGGTTGTACTTGCCCTCGCGCGGGAACATGTCCAAGTACAACGCGCCAAGTGGCTCGCCCGACAGTGAGTCGTAAACAAGATGCAGCGTGACCTTCTCGTTCCATTTGTAGTCCGGCTTGGCCTCGACGATCTTCAGGCGAAAGATCTCCTCGTACACCCGGAACATGCCCTGCAGCGTCTGCTCGTACGGGAAAAAGACACGCAACTGCTCAGCATCGACGGAGAACTTCTCCTTTTTGTAGAGGTTCTCGTAATAAAAAATATCCCACATGTGGACGATGGCATTCGGGTCGCCAGTCTCCGCCTGTTTGATTTTGGTGAACTCCGCCATCTCGGCTTTCCACTTCGGCTCAAGACCGCGCTTGAGGTTCATCAAAAAGTCGCTCGCGGTTTTTCCGTCGCCGGCCATCTTAACCTCGCAGCGGTAATCGGCCCACGTCTCGTAGCCGAGCTTGTTGGCGATCACGGCGCGGAGTTGCAGCACCTTTTTCAGCAGTGGAACATTCTTGTCGCTGGCCAGAACCAATCGCTCTGCGGAAAAACGGATGCGCGTCTGCTCCACCTTCGCGCTGCGCAAAATGTTGAGATAATGAAAGGTCACATTGGCCTGCAGCGTGTACTCGTCGTCGCCGGTTTTGACCTGCTCGAGGAACGACTCCGGCAACCCCTCAAGCTCAGCCTTGGTGAACTTAAGTGATTTTTTGGCATTGGTGATGTTGGTGCGAAATTCCGTCGTCGCCGCGGAGAGTTCCTTGCGAAGCGCCTCGACCTCATCACGCTCGGCCTTGGCCAAGTGCAACCCGGCTCGGCGATAGTCGCGCAGCGTCTGCTCGAGCATCCGCTTGGCCTCTCCCTTCAGGCTTGGCTTGGAGTCGGCATAGGCCTTCACAGCGCGGTAGACATCCTCACGGTAATCCAGCCCGACAGCCCACTCGTCCACTTTTTTGATGGCCTCAGTCGCCTTGGCCCGGTGCTCGGCATTCTCGCTGGTTTCCTTGAGCATGTAGGTGCGGTTGGCCACCAGCGACACCTCAAACGACATGTCGTCCAGCGCACCGATGGTGTTCTCAAACGTCACCTCCCGTGGCTTGAGTTTGCCGATGGCGTCGAGCTTGGCGTTGGCCGCCTCGATGGCGGCATCCACTGCGTCCAGCGAAGCCTGTGGCGAACGCTCGAACGGTGGCAGCGAAACGATTGAGCCGTGGCGCTCAGCGATGCGTTCAAACTTGGCCCAGTCAGCGGAGAATTCCGCCTCCGGTGCGAGGCTAATGGTCGGGGAGGAACAGGCAACAAGCGTGCCCAACATCACGAGGAGAACCGTACGAAAAGTCATGCGCCGCACGCTACCGCCGGCGGCCGGTTTCGCTCAAGCAGATTCAGGGGGTGAGTATGCCGGTCGCCCGCGCTTGGCCAAGCGCGGGCATGTCCACGCGCCGGGCCTTTATCGCCACGTAGGGCGGCACGTAGTGGCTGCGGTGCCGAAAGCTCCCCGGCTCGGCCCCGGCGTTGCCGTGATTCGGCTCCGCCAAATCCTCGATCATGAAGCCCGCCCGGCACAGCCCGCCAATAAGTTCCTCCCAGCGATGCACGAACTCCAGCGCCCCCTTCTCACGATGTTCAAAGTCACCCTGCAACGGCGGCAGCGGTCCCTTATCATAATAACTTTGCGTGACCGCGTAGCCGCTCGGGAACGGCGTCGGCGCCGCCTGCAGATTCGTCGGTTGCTTATGCTGGCTCAGATATTGCCCCCCCACCCTCAGCACTCGGGCAATCTCATCGTACACCTTGGCCAAATTTGGAACATAACAGGTACTGACCGGCTGACTGACCAAGTCAAACGAGGCGTTGGCCAGCATCGAGAGGTCGT
>CAJXAU010000417.1 GCA_913050205.1 uncultured Verrucomicrobiota bacterium | reverse complement strand
GCCAGTGATTACAGTCTCCTTCCATGCCTTTAGCGGCGCCGTGTAGCCCGCCGTTGGCCCGGTGGGAGCCGGAGGCCAATAAAACTCAACGTCGATCTTTTTGCCGCCCTTGCCCTTGACTGATCGTTTTTGTAACAGGTCATCCGGGCCGACACCCTCACTCGGGTCATACAGGGACAGCGTGATCCGGTCGGAGCGCACTTTCTTTTTCTTTAAACCTCCGCCGCCGAACGCCTGCCGCTGGTAATCGGTTCGTGACTTTTTGTAGGTCGCCTCAAACCACCATTGCATCTCGTCAACAAAAACGATCGGCGAATTACGATCCGGCAACCATCGGGGTATCCCGGCGGAGAGCTTGTACTTCACCAAATCACCATTCCTCGATTCCTCCCAATGATCGTTCAGAAACTTTGTATTGTTCACCGTACCAGAGCTGAATCGATGCCCATCCCAATCCTTTAGCCCATCTCCGATCACGACCGTCTCACCATCGATGACTCGCGTCCACTTGGCCTTGTCCACAATAGAGGTCTTTTGCCCGGCAGTATTGAGTACGCGACTGAGCGCACTTATATCCCACACGGACTTCAGCCGGTGCCGCGCAAAGACGCTCCCACCGATCTCGCCCTGAAACAGCCGAAGCTTCGCACCCCCACCGGCCAGCACCGGAATTGGGTTTTTCAACTCGATTGGCTGCGGTAGTTCCCGGACCTGCTTTACGATCAGGTTGCCGGGTTCGATTTTTTTATACTCAAAATCCAGTGTGTACTTTTCGCGATTGACGGCATAGCGCGAAAAGCCGGAGGCCACCTTTTCCAGTAAGTGATGCAGCGAATCGTAGTCGCCCTTCCACTTCATTACATGATCCTCCCCCGCACGCAGCAAGCTCGACCGGCTTTGGTATGTTATCCGCCGATTGGTGGAACCATTCGATGAACGATACCCCGACACACTAACAATTTCCGGCACGGCAGTCGTGTCAGGGTTGGCCACGCTGGTTGCTCCAACCTGAGTCGACAGCGTACTCCACATGTTAAACCCTCCCCCGGCATATTTTCGATAATCCGACACCGCGACGCCGTTGGCCAACTCGATCTCGTCCGGGAATGAATGATGCACAAGAATCGCCATACCAACTTCGTTCTCATCGACACCAAATCGCCGGCGCTCAAGGTAGGCGTTGTTGTTGTAAAAACTGGCGTAAACCCTCTTGATGGCTCGGAACACACCGCGCTCTTTCGGCTTGGCCTCGTCGCAGCCACACGGCCCAGCTTCGTCATCATCAAGGTCGTCCAGCAGACAGCCGCTGAAGCTGCTATACAATCCCGCACCGGTAAAATGCCGGCTGTCCTCGATATTTGTGGAGCTGCGAAACCGAATCTTTTGGCTCTTCTCGAATGGCTCCAGCGCGGCGATGATCGCCTGCCTCTGACTCTGGACGAATTCCCCCTCGCGAATCAGTTTACGCACACCCTTAAGCGCATCTTCCAGTTCGGCCTGCAGACCGGATTCATGCGCCTTGGCCAAGCGCTCGTCGATCTCTTCGCGCAGCGATTTGCCATTGGCCAAGCGCTGGGCCATGAATTCATCCCAGAGATCGAACGTGATCGCGATGGCCGGGTCAGGCGAGTTTTTCGGGATGTACTTCCGCAACAGGTTAAACTTGGCCGCCTTGCCTCCGACGTACTCCGTGTCGCTTGGTTTCACGGACTTGATCGACTTGGTGTAAACTCCGGCAGTTTTTTTGGCTTCAAATTTTAGATCCGGCGGAGCTTTCAGCTTGGCAATGGCATCAAGCACCGACTCCGGCAACTCGTCTTGAAGAGCAACGACCCGGGCGGAATCATTTTGGGACTGGTTGATCCCACCACCCGCCTTGGTGCGTAACATTACCATTCGCCCAGCCAACGCGCGCAATCCTTCTCGGGTGGCCGCGTTGCCCTCAAAGTAAAACGGCACACCGAAATTCTTCGCAAGAATGGCAACGTGCGAATTGGGTGTGGACGGGTTAAGGGCGATAATCCCGGCCACACGCGGAATCTCCGCCGGCACATAATCGGTCAGCAAAACATCGTCATTGGTCAAATCCCCCGCTCGAAATGCCGTCGCAATTTCGCTGCCTCCCACGAAAACCAGACGCCCCATCGCCCAACCCTTGGAGTAAATCACATCCGAACCGGTCTCCCATCGGTGCGCCGAAACCACCGGCACATCGATCCCTGCCAGCGCTTCCGCGACTTCCCCGGAAAAATCGGTCTGCTCATGGGCCGGCATGTAAAGTCCACGCAACGACTCCGGCTTGTCAATGGCACCGTCCACCTGTTGCCA
>CAJXAU010000416.1 GCA_913050205.1 uncultured Verrucomicrobiota bacterium | reverse complement strand
CGAGTCGCCCACGAGAACGATCGGCACGCCCACCGCATCGAGCAGCTTGGCCATGGGGAAGTCGTACGCTGTTAGTGCCGCGATCGGTTCGCGGCCCTTGCGTTGTCGGATGGTTTGCGGCGTCTCCCGTGCCTCGCTCACGTCGCCAGATTCCCCCTGACCTTAGTCTCACTCAAGCGCAAACCCGTTCACCCGCCGCGCTTGGGATCGAGCCACGGCGTGCCGGACCAGTACCACTTGAATGATGGCAGCACCTCCGCGTGCCCATCGGTAAAGCTGACGTTGCTCTTGGCGCTGTGGCGAAGGTGTGGCCCGCCCCAGTTCGGGTCGCCGGGATTCAACCCGCAACCGCAAGGCACATAGCTGCCGGGATCCTGTATGATCCAGCACCCGGGCTTCTCCTTTGATTTGGGCGTGACACATTTTTTAGGATCAGTGGTGTTGACAGGCAATGTGCCGCCGTCGGTCTTGTAGACTTGGGTGGACGGGCTGCGCACGGCGCTCTCTTTCAGCGCGGGAAACTCCCACGTCCCCGGCCAATCGCACCCCCCCAAGCGGAAGTTGGCAGCGTAATTGTTCGTCGTCCGCTCTAGGTCATAGAGTGTCTCCTTGGTTTTGAACGGTTTGCTCGGGCAACGCAGCGTGGCCTTGGTTTCCTGATAGGGGTAAAGATAATTGAACCACGAGCGGCGGTTCTGCTGGTTGCCAATCAGCGAGAACGTCCAGGCGTAACGATCCTCATTGTCGCCGGAGTAAAGCTTGGCCGCGAGTGAGAGTTGCTTGAGTTGGTTGAGGCAATACACCTCCTGCCCCTTGGCTTTCGCCTTGGCCAACGCCGGCAACAGCAAGCCAGCCAGAATTGCGATGATCGCAATGACAACCAGCAGCTCGATCAGAGTGAATGCGCGATAAAGTCGGTTCATGGTGACAACGCGTTGATGCTAGCCGAATCTCATCGCTTGGCCAAGCGGAGGATTTGAGACCACTGGGTTTTCCGCTGCCCGGTTATGCACAAAAAAACCGAACACCGGGCTCCGCCGATCCGGGACAAAAAATCACTTGCCCCAGTGGAGCACGCGGCCTCGGCCGGCCGGTTTTGCCGGAGCATCCCCGGTGCGTTTCAACACCTTTTTGATCGCGTTCTTCTGGGTGATCCGAACAGTGGAGTCGCCATTGGCTGTCTTGCTGAATTTCCCCGGAGCCTTGGCCTTGCGTCTGGCCCCGGGCTTGGCTGCCCAGCGGGTGGATTCCGCTTTTTTCTTTGGCCCCTTGCGCGTGGCGAATCGATTGGGATCAGCCGCCTTGCGGCGCTCCTCCAGCTCAGCCTCCTTCACTTTTTGCAAATGGTGCAAAAGCGACTGCGTCTCGTTGCTTTGCTCGATCTCGGGCCGCAACACGCCCTTGGCCAGATTCTCGCGAAGCTCGGCAACCGTTACCCGTAAGTCTGAATTGAGCTTGAGCAACTCGCGCCGTACAGAGGAGACCACGGCATCACTCAGGATCATCGCGCCCAGATAGTGGCGGTTGGTCATCTGCAATCGCAGTTTGAAGTGGCTCAGCCCGGCCTTTTCATGCCCCTCGCGGGTCAACAGGTGAATCGTCTCCAGATGCGCCCCACGGCCGGGTTGCATTTGCAACAAATCAAATGCCAGCACCACCGGTGTCTCGGGAGCGTTTGCGCCCACGTCCTCCACGTGGTGCACCTGCCAGCCGATGCCATTAGTCAGGATGATCCACTCGATGGCATTCAACTGCGCGTACTGCGCCGTGGCCAAAAGATAGCGGTCGTCCGGGGCGAAACCGATCGGGCTGACACGGACGAGCATCCGCGGTTGGTCATCCGTCTGGATCGCGAAATCGAAAACCGACTCCTTGTTGTCCAGCTCCGAGGTAATCTCCGTGTAACGATCGTACCCAAACAACTCCGACAACAGGTCGAGCGCCAGCGTGGCGGTGTCGGCCCGGCCGGCATCACGCTCACGGGCCGCCTTCAGCAACGGCTTGAACCGGCGCATGGCCGCCTTGATTCGATCCTGAATTTTCTTGGAAATCTTCGCCATCGAGTTGTGTTGATCCGAACGGACGGCTGATTCAAAGCAAGCCACCTGCCAAAAGCAAGCCGTGATTGAATGATTTTTCACAAACAATTTACCCTTGAAAAGCCGCCCCACCCTGCCCCCTAATCGGTGCAGATGAACAAACGCTCACTGCAGTTTCTCGAGACGCTCGTCAACACCCCAAGCCCCTCCGGCCACGAGTCGCGCGGACTCCGGGTATGGCTTGATTACGTCAGCCAGTACGCCGACGAAACCTACTCCGACGCCTACGGCAACTGCGTCGCCGTGCT
>CAJXAU010000415.1 GCA_913050205.1 uncultured Verrucomicrobiota bacterium | reverse complement strand
AACGGCACCGCAAACACAAACCCGACCAACGGAGCCCAGTTGTCAGCAGTCGCCTTGCCCAGCACCATCAAAATCACGATAATCTTGAAGGCGTTGTCGTTGAATGCCCCCTGAAACTGCGTCAGGAAAAGGCTCCAGAAGCCGACGAGGGATCGCTTGGGTTGATCGGTGGAAGAATCCATAAACCGGTTGACGGAGGGAGCCTACCCGCGCGGCACACAGAACGCCAATGGATTATCCCAACGTTTCTGTTGATTGAATCAACGCCGCCGCTACCCTGTGCGCGGTGTCGGACTTTGAAAATCCAGCCATCGCCGCCTTGGCCAAGCGCATCGATCCCCAGCTCACCTGGGGACAGGTGCACATCCAACGCGTCGATGACGGCGGCTTCGAGTTTCGACATGTGGACGATGCGGAAGCTGAAACCGGTGCGCTTGGCCAAGTGCAACCCGACGATCTCCGCGCCCTCGCCGAGACCGATGCGCTTGGCCAATTTCGCCCGCTGAAGGCCGCACCCAATCTCCGCAGAGGTTGGCTTTGTCAGGCAGGCGGGCTGACCGAACTGGAAACCGCGCTTCGCAATCTCTATCCAGGGAGTGTTGCAGACTGGTACGCGCTGGAGCTTGGCCAAGCGCAGCCAACGAGCTATCGCAAATTCACCGAACGCCAGACCGGCATGTACCGCATCACGGCCAAGCTCACCTCCTCGCAGGCCAAGCCGGCGGCAGAGGCCTGCTGTCACGCACTCTCCTGCCTGAAACAAAGGCGCTGGTCAATGGACGACCTGCCTGTGGAGGACACCACACACAAGAGCGTCCTCCCCTGCCTTGAGCCGTGTGCCTTGATGCTGGAGTTTGCGCGTGGCGTGTTTCGATTTGAGCAACACAATGGGGCCATTGACGAAATGACTCCGGAGGATCAACGCAATCTGCTGATGGCCGCCGAATTGGCTGCAGAACAGGCCGGGCCACCGAACCGCGAAGCCGACTTTGCCGCCCCCGGTAATCCGCGCTGGATGCGCTATCTCAGGCTCCGTCTCAGCAGTTGACCCGCCAAACCACTTGTCCACTTGGCCAAGCTGAACTATTTTGCGCGCTGCGTGGCTGTTAAAAAACAGAAAACACCCGCCCCGGACGAACTGCCGTTTGAGGAGGGGCTGAAGAAACTCGAGGCGATCGTCGAGCAAATGGAGGGCGACGAACTGCCGCTTGAAGATTTGCTCAAGCACTACGAGGAAGGGATTCGTCTGGCCCAAGGCTGCCAGGAAAAGCTCGAATCTGCCGAGCTGAAGATCAAAAAACTCCAACCCAACACCGACGGTGAAGACGAACTCGTCGATGACGACTCCATAGAATTCTGAAATGACAAAAAGCGAAGAGCACAGCCGCTATCTGGACATGGTGGATCATCCCGCCCACGTCAAGAAATTGACGGTAAAACAACTTGAACGACTGGCGAATGAATTGCGGGAGGAACTCATCGATGGACTGGCCAAAAACGGCGGACATTTGGGGCCAAACCTTGGCGTAGTGGAATTGACCGTGGCCATGCACCGCGTGTTCGAGACGCCGAGGGACAAGTTCGTTTGGGATGTCAGCCACCAATCCTACGTGCACAAACTTTTGACCGGGCGCAAGGAACGGTTTCGCACCATCCGCACCACGGACGGACTCAACGGGTTTTCACTGCGCACAGAGAGCGAACACGACTGCTACGGTGCCGGCCATGCCGGGACCGCCTTGTCCGCCGCACTGGGCATGGCCGCCGCACGCGACCAGCGGGGCAGCGACGAAAACGTCGTCTGCGTCTTTGGGGACGCCGCACTGACCAACGGCTGTTCGTTCGAGGCGCTCAACAACATTGCCCACACCACGAAAAAGTTCATCGGCATTCTCAACGACAACGAGTGGTCGATTGCCAAAAACGTCGGCGCGATTTCCAGCTATCTCAACAAGCTGATCACCAATCCCAGCTACAACAAGATTGCCCATGATCTGCAGCATTTTCTCGAGAAAATCCCGACCGGCAAACTGGCGGTTCGCCTTGGCCTGAAGGGTCAGGAGGCCATCAAAGGCACAGTCACGCAGGCAGCTCTCGAGCATAACGAGAATACACTCGACGCCGACGGGCGCGGAGGCTTCGGCAGCAGCCTGATTTTTGAGGAGTTCGGCATCCGCTACCTCGGCCCGATCGACGGACACGACCTGCCGCTGTTGATCGAGACGCTTGAATTTGCCAAGAGCTGCGAGCAGCCGGTCGTGCTGCATGTGATTACCAAGAAGGGCAAGGGCTTCAACGCCGCGCTGAAGCAGCCCGAGAAATTTCACGGCACCGGCCCGTACGATCCCAAATCCGGTGA
>CAJXAU010000414.1 GCA_913050205.1 uncultured Verrucomicrobiota bacterium | reverse complement strand
GCTTGATCTTGATCGTGCGCTGCGGCAACACCTTGTGCCCCTGATGCGATGGCTTACCCAACAGTTCTGTCAGTTGCTTTCGTGACAGCGGATTTTTGTCATCTGGATTGCCCTCGAGAATGAACTCCGGCCCCTCAATGGGTGACAGCTTGGCCAATTTGGCGCCGTACTTTTTAACCAAGTCCTTTCGCCCCTGAATGGGATCGTGCACCGAAAAATGGGAGAGATAGAGGAAGAACGGTTTATCCCCGGATTGCTCGATAAAATCGAGCGCCATGGAGTTCAGTCGGTCGGTCAGGTATTCATCCTCCTTCCCCTCGATCTTTAGGCCCTCCATTTTATACGGCGGATGGTAGCCACCTCTTGGGCAACAGCCATTCCAACTTGGAACCTGAACGTCGAATCCCTGACTCAACGGCCCCGCCGGATCATTACCAAGATGCCATTTGCCAAAAATGCCGGTGCGGTAGCCATTCGCCTTGAGAGTCTCGGCGATCGTGATCTCCTCCGCGGGCAATGCCTGCAGTTTTTCGGCACTGAGATGGCTTTGAAAATCAAAGTCACGACGACCCGAAAGCCAATCGGTGAGATCCAGTCGCCCCGGATATTTGCCGGTCATTATGCTGGCTCGCGTGGGGGAACACACATGACAGGTCGCGTAGGCATTGGTGAACTTCACCCCCTGCTTGGCCAAGCGGTCAATGTTCGGCGTATCGTAGAAAGGACTCCCGAAGCAGCCGACGTCCCGCCAGCCCATGTCATCCACCAAAAAGAAAACCACGTTGGGCCGCTTGGCCGCACTGGCCGAAAACAGGCCAAGCGCACAGCACAACGCCGTTAGAATAAATCGTTTCACGGTGACGGGATTCTGCCCAAACCCCCGTCACGTGGCAACGCTTGGCTCAGTTGCCTTCCAGTTTCGAGTGAAGTTTTCTGGGCACAAGTAACCGGTAACTTTCCCTGATCCAACGGATCAAAACCGGTTGCGGCAGTGATTTGCCGTGTGAAAACTCCAAGTCAACCCACCCGTTCGAGCCCACGTTTATTGATTCCCCTTGGCCGGTAGAAAACTCGGCTGCCTCCTCCAGCGATTCCTGCAGCTTGAGCTTAACGTCGTACCCCTCGCCGTCGCTCCCAAAAAAAAGGAAATTCTTTTTGCCAGCCTTGAAGGCCGTCTTATTACAGACCGAGCCTTCCTCGACCTCCGGCAGAGCAGTCGCCGTCCCGCGGATGAATTGAACCGGCTTACTGTCAACCATGTTCCACCTTACTTTCGTGTCTTGGGAGCAGGGTACTTGGCAAGGATCGCCTTTAGTTTATTCGCCACCTCTGGTTTGGATGCAAAGTGGTTTTGAGTCTCCCACGGGTCGGCCTTGTAGTCGTACAACTCGTAATCCACCGGCACGGATGCGTCGCTGTGATTTTTCCACTCCACCAGACGGTATCGTTCCGTGCGGATCGCCCTGCCCAGTTTTCGGCCGCGTGGATAGGCATGAAACGCATGGCCACGAACCCGGGCTGAAGGATTTTTCAGAACCGGGACAAGACTGACTCCATCAATCGGTTGAGGCCCTTTTGGCATGGGCAACCCGGCCAACTCGGCCACGGTCGGGAAAATATCCACCGTCTCCGCAAGTTGACGGGACGCCGCCCCCGCGCGGGCCACTCCGGGTGCTGTAATCACGATAGGGATGCGGTTGGCCTGTTCAAAATTCGTATGCTTGGTCCAGATGCTCAGGTCGCCCAAGTGCCAACCGTGATCACCCCACAGCACCACGATCGTGTTCTCCGCCAAACCCAGTTCATCCAGAGCGCGGGTAACCTTGCCAATCTGGGCATCCACATACGTCGTACTCGCGTAATAACCGTGGATCAATTTCCGAGCCAGTTCGTCCTCGATTTGTCCGCCTGGCGGCACCGGTTTGAAGGCAGAGATTTCTCCACCCCGTTTGAGGGCAACCCTCGGTGCATCCTTGGGAAACGACTTGTTGACCGCCAGCGGCAGCTCATCCGGGTCATGCATGTCCCAATATTTTTTCGGCGCGGAAAATGGCAGGTGAGGTCGCACAAAACCGGCAGCGATGAAAAACGGTGTTCCATCCTTCTCCTGGCGCGCCTTGGCCGCCTTCAATCTATTAACCGTCTCGTTGGCAACGCGGCCATCGGCATAATCCTCATCCTTCGCAACAGGCGCCTCGTATGCCGCCCCCCTTGGCAGCGAACGAATCTGGCCCAGTTTTTGATTGGTAAACAACGCCTCCTCACGTGTCAGCTTGCCGCCATCCGTGCTCTCCGGCACCAGATACTCGATTACCTTGTCATGAAAATGCGGCACCTCGAAAGCCTGCGGATCCCCAAGGT
>CAJXAU010000413.1 GCA_913050205.1 uncultured Verrucomicrobiota bacterium | reverse complement strand
GAGGACTGGCTGCCGGACCGGACGAAGGAGGTCGTCTCGCAATACCGTGCGGCCGGTTTTTATCCGGCGGTGGATGCGCCGGTGCCGAGTCTGCCCACCGGCCGGGTGGAGGCTGGCAGTGCGCTGCGTTTTCTCTCAAAGCACGGCGTCGCCTACTTCACCACCGACGGCAGCGATCCACGGCAGTCGGACGGGACAATCGCCCCGACAGCCATGGAGTTTCTGGACGCGATCAATGAACGAACAGCGATCACGAAGGGTGCAGTCTGGAAATATTTTGATGTTGGCGAAAACCTCGGCAGCAGCCAGTTGGTCGCGGGGCACGCGGATTTTTCGGAGACCAACTGGAAACACCCGGCCTTTGACGATGCCGAGTGGAAAAGCGGCAAGGCCGAGTTGGGTTATGGGGAGAACGACGAGGCGACTCCGATCGACTTTGGCGGCGATAAAAACAGGAAACACATTACAGCCTATTTCCGGCACGCGTTCACGTTGGAGTCGCTGGACCGCGCAGTCTCGGCGCGGCTGGAACTGAAGCGTGACGACGGAGCAATCGTTTACCTGAACGGCGCCGAGGTGGCGCGCGACAACATGCGCCGTGGGCCGGTTACCGGCAAGACACTGGCAGATACCACCTCCGATGACGGGGAGGATTTTCATGAATTCACCGTGCCGCTTGGGTTGCTGCGGAGCGGGCGCAACGTAGTCGCGGTTGAGGTGCACCAGACCAAGCCAACCAGTTCCGACGTCAGTTTCGACTTCGCGTTGTATGTGGCCGAGGAGACGGAGACAAAATTAGAACCACTGAGGATCGACCACAACACCATCGTCCGGGCTCGCGCCCTCAAGGACGGCGAGTGGTCGGCGCTGAACGAGACGTTTTACTGGACGGAAAAACCGGTGGCCCCGGGCGACCTCATTTTTTCTGAACTCCACTACCATCCCAGTGTCAACGGCGAGCTTGAATTCATCGAATTACAAAACGTGTCCGGCCAAGCGGTGAACCTGCGTGGGGCTCGATTCAGCGCCGGCGTGCGTTACCGGTTTTCCAAAACCCAAAACACGCTGCTGTCGCCGGGCGAAAGATTGTTGCTTGTCAAAAGCCAGTACGACACGCAACAGGCGCTTGGTCTCGACCTGTCGATCGCCGGAGTTTACCAAGGCAGCCTGAGTAATCAGGGTGAACTGTTGGAACTGGTTGATGAGCAGGACGAGAGTTTGGCCCGGGTTGAGTACGGCGACGGTGCCCCTTGGCCAAGCGCGGCCGATGGCAAGGGGCCGAGCCTCGTTTTCCACGGCGCAAGCCAATCGCTTGGCCAAGCGCAAAGCTGGTTGCCCGGGTCGGCCAAGGGCGGGTCACCGGGGAAGGGCGACGGGCATCGCTACCTGATGAATCCGCTGCTGGATGCCAACCGCAACGGCGTGGCAGATCTCACGGAGTACGCGCTTGGCCAAGCGCCTGAGGCACCGCAATTGATCGTTGAACATTTGGAAGGGGAAGCCGGCCTGGAGCTGCGCGCCACATACGTCGCATGGCAAAATTCCGCCGCGACCGACGTGCGTCTAGTTGCCGAGGGCTCGGCCGATCTTCGAGTGTGGCGACCACTCAACGCCGTGCAGACCATCACGCAACGGGACGGCCAACTCGAGTGTCGCTGGACGCATCAGACCGCCGCCTCGGCGGCACCGATGAAGTTTTACCGGCTGCGAATTGTCCGGCGATAGCACGTGCGTCATGGCCGCCACGGCTGCGGGCCATCCGGTTTGGCCTGAAGAAACTTGGCGTCGACCTCCTTGTACCAGGCATGAAGTCGCGCGCGCATTTGCCTGACGCGTTTCGGGTGGCGTTGGGCAAGATCCGACCGCTCGTGGATGTCTCGATCCAGATTGAACAAATGCGTCCGGCCATCCTCGTAGCGTTCGATCAACTTCCAGTTGCCGGAGCGAATCACCCCGCCGGGAAAGCCGCCCTGATTGCTGTAGTGCGGGTAGTGCCAAAACAAATCCTTTCTCTTGATTGGGCCATTGTTTAGCAGCAGTGGAGTGAGACTGACCCCGTCGAGATGCTGCCCGGGCCTGGCCGGCAGACCGGCCAAGTCGAGCAGGGTGGGGTAATAATCAGTGCTGGTCACCGGCGTATCTTCCACGCCTCCCGGCCGTACCACACCGGGCCATGCGATCAGGAACGGCTCCCGGATGCCACCCTCGTACAGCCAGCCCTTGCCACCACGCAGCGGCAGGTTGGAGGTCGGTAAACCTTCACTGGTGGAGAGTCCACCGTTGTCCGAGGTAAAACAAATGATCGTGTCGCGATCGAGATTCAACTCGCGCAGTTTGTCGAGCACGCGGCCGACCTGATTGTCCACCGACTCG
>CAJXAU010000412.1 GCA_913050205.1 uncultured Verrucomicrobiota bacterium | reverse complement strand
GCAAATCCATCGAGGACTTGGTGAGCGACCTCGACGCCGTGCCGGAGAACATCCGTGGCGCCGTGCGCAACAACGGTGGCGGCCATGCCAACCACTCACTTTTCTGGACCGTCATGAGCCCGAACGGTGGCGGCGAACCAAGTGGTGCGCTTGCGGATGCGATCAATGCCGCGTGTGGCAGCTTCGCTGAGTTTCAGGCGCAGTTCGAGGCTGCGGGCGCGACCCGTTTCGGCAGCGGTTGGGCGTGGCTCGTGGCCAACGCCGACGGGAGTGTCGAAGTAACCTCCACCCCGAATCAGGATACCCCGCTCATGGACGGCAAACAGCCAATCCTCGGTTGCGACGTCTGGGAACACGCCTACTATCTCAACTACCAAAACCGCCGCCCGGACTACCTCAAGGCGTTTTGGAACGTGGTCAACTGGGACGCCGTCTCAGCAAACTACGAGGCGGCCAAGGGCTGAGGCCGAACGGTCAACAACAGCATTTTGAGAGACGCTCTTCGGGGCGTCTCTTTTTTTGTGGATGAAATACGGGATGCCGTCCTAGCTGACAGCGATGAGGGAGACGCGCTCGTTGGCCTCGTTGCGCACCACGCCGTTGGCGCGGGGGTCGAGGGTTGGCTTGCCGTCGATGACGAATTGGTAACGGTGATGGCCGTGGTGCAGGTCAATTTGAGTGCTCCACGAGCCATCGACTTGGCGGTTCAAGAGGTGGGCGCCTGATTCCCAGTCGTTGAAGTCGCCGATGATGGCGACCTCCTGGGCCTCGGGGGCGATGCAAAGAAAATTGACCGGTTTGGCCATGCCCTTTGCGTTGTACCGAGTGGTACCTTTGTGCTGTACGTTATCCATTCTGTAATGCCCTGCGGAAGACCCTCCCAATGGCCAATGGCCGTGCAGGGGCCGGGAAAAAACCAAAAACCGGCATTTCGTGCAAGCGATTTTTTTTCGAAAAAATCAAAAAAAGGCGACCGGTTGCCCGGCCGCCTTCATTTAAATAACCCTGAAAATCAGGCAGTACGCCCCTTGAATGTCAGCTCGGCCACGCCGGATTTGTCCAGTTCGCCGATGCCTTTCTCAATCATCGTGTCGAACTGCCCCTTTGAGGCGGCGGCCATCGGCAGGTTCAGCCCCTCCGCTTGGCCAAGCGCCAGCGCGATGCCGGAGTCCTTGGCAGCGTGCGCACCGGAGAAGTAGCACTCGTGGTCGCGGTCGCGCATGTCCTCGCCGTCGGTCTCTAGGACGCGGGAGTTGGCGCCGGTCTGGGAGAAAATCTCCATCACCATGTTCAGGTCAAGGCCAAGCGCATCGGCCAGACCCAGCCCCTCGGCCAGGCCGGCGGTGTTGATGTTCATCACCATGTTCACCAGTGCCTTGACCTGGGCCGCCTTGCCGGAGGTGCCGACGTAGCGCTTGTTGACGGACAGTTTGCCGAGCAGTTCCTCCACCTTGTCGAAGGTGGCCTTCTCGCCGCCGAGCATCAGGTACAGTGTGCCTTCGCGGGCCTGTGTGATGCTGGAGGCCATGCAGCCCTCGAGCGACTCCGCACCGGCTGCCTTGGCCAAGCCCTCAACCTCCACGTGGACGGCCGGGCTGATGGTGGCGCAATTGATGAACACGCGGCCCGCGGCCCCAGTCAGCAGGCTGTCGCCCTCGCCGGCGAAGATGGTGCGCATCGAGGCGTCGTCGATCACCACGGTGATGATGACGTCGGACAACTCGGTGACCTGTGCCAAGGTACTGCACGCGGTGGTGCCCAATTCCTCGGCCAATTCGCTGGCGGCCTCGCTGCGAATGTCGTACACGGCGGAGACTTCGTATCCGCAATCCTTCAGTCGGCGGGCCATGTTGGCACCCATGCGGCCGACTCCCACAAATCCTACTTTTTGAGACATGATGTTGTTTTGTTTTTTTCGGTTAAAAGACCGGAAGGCGGCCGGGCCACCCTCAAAAATCGGTGTGCGGGCAGCATAGGGAAAGGCCCGCAATGGCGCACGCCCTTTTTAGACGGTGCGGTGTGGCGGGGGCGATGGGATTGGTTCTTTTGCGGACTCGCAGGCTCGTCCCTCCAGTTTTGCGCTTGGTCGTTGAAGCGGAGGGACGAGCCTGCGAGTCCGTTGAATGCTTCACATCGCATCGGGCAAAAACTCAATCAGGCGGTCGCGGTTGTTACCGCGGGAATCTTTGTAGCCTGATGGGGTTTGGATCACTCAACGCTGAGGGAAGCCAATCCTTATTGGTTTAGACATGTCTAGAAAATATTGGGCTAATTTATTCCAGGATGCCTGTTGAACCGAACTGTCAGACAAAAGGGCATTGAACTGCCCGTCGTGGTGGGGGCAGACGACCATGACTTCATTCGGGCGTGACTCGTCCA
>CAJXAU010000411.1 GCA_913050205.1 uncultured Verrucomicrobiota bacterium | reverse complement strand
CAGATGAAGAGCGTGATCGACGGCTTGGCCCGCCCTGCGACGATCGCTGCGTCGAGTCTGCTGATCACCGCGACGCTGGCATTCTGGCAGCAGGATTCGGTGGTGCGGTTGAACACGGTGGTGATCGTGGCCGGTGTCGTTTGGCTGATCGTCGCCTGGCTTAATTACCGGCAGTATCTTGTGTCGCTCGTGGGGATGCTCGACTCGCGGGTGATCGATTTCGACGACGAGTCGGATGTGCTGATGGATTCGCGGTTCGACTCGCAGTTGCGGGAGTCGCTGGCCAAGGCGAGTGATTTTGAGGCGGGATTCCTTGCGGATCTGATCATCGGAATGCATCGCCCCGATTGGTGTCCGGAGTTTCGGGCTATGCTGGATAAGCCGGACGAAACCCTGCAACGGGCCGGGGTACGTTATCTGGCTGAGTTTGGCGATGCAGCCGATCGCGAACGCATGGTCGCTGTCGGCTTGGCCAACTCGCCTGCTTTGCGAAAGGAAGTGGTATTCAGCCTCGGCGCCCACTGCACGGGCCGGGATTTTCGTGTGCTTGAGCCGTTTTTGGATGATCACGAGCCGGAGGTACGATGCGCCTGCGCGGCGGCGTTGCTCAACTCCGGGGAACTATCGCTCAACGTCCGTGCAGGAAATGTCTTTTACGAGTTTCTCCATTCCGAAAACGCAGCCGATCGGCGGCATGCGGTGCAGTGCCTGTCGATGATTCGTCATCTCGACACCGGCCAGATTGTGCGTCAACTCTTGGACGACCCCGATAACGAGATTCGTCGCGAGGCGATTCACGCGATCGATGAAACCAAGTTGGAGTCCACCTTTGGCCGACTTGCGGAGTTGATCCAGGAGGAGACGCTTCAGCCGGCGGTCTCCGCCTGCCTGCACGCCATTGGCCCCGGTGCAGCCGAGAGGATCGGCGACCATTTGGGCGCGATGCAATACGAGACTGCACCGGATACGTTCCGGTTCCTGACTCAAATATTGATCGAGGCCGGGGAAGGAGAACGCTCTCCCCGGATTGAGGAATTCATCGAGCAAGTCCGCGGGGAGGACGATCGTGCTCGGTTGATGACCGATTACTTGAGATCCCTGTCATCCGATCGCGGGAATCGTCAGCGCTTGGTGTTCGCGCGCGAACAGCTTGCCGAGTACGTTCAACAGGCGGACATGTACCGTCAGCGCTTGGCCAAGCTCCCTTCCGGGCCGGATGCCGAGGCACTGCGCTTGGCCTGCGAGCATCAATTCCAATTACGACTGCGGGTGCTGTACGAGGTGTTCCGACTTTTTGATCCCACGATCGACTACAAAAAACTGTTTCGCGCGGCGATGGAAGGCGGCGAGAATGAGCGGGCGGAGGCTGGCGAAGTGCTGGAGGGAGTGCTTGGCCAAGCGGACGCCGAGCAAGTCATGCGCTTGGCCAAGCCGGCTGCGGATGAGGGAGAGTTTGAGAGCGTCAACTTCTTCGTTCAATCGTTTCGGGATCACGACTCGAAGTGGATCCGTGCCGGCTTGCTGCTGCTGGCCGGGGGTGAGTACGACGACCACCGTGAATGGGTTGGCGAACACCTCAGGCATGCGGATCCGTTGGTTCGTGAAACCGCACTCGATGTTTTTCTTTCGAACGAATCCAGCCGCGAGGCGTTGGTGGAACAGTGCAACCGATCCATCGCCGATTCCTGCGCCGCCGTCGTCCGCTTGGCCAAACGCAAATTGAGAACACTTGAAGCATGATCACCGTTCAACGAATCCTTTTTTTGAAAAACGTTCCGCTGTTTAGCACGATGCCACCGGACACACTCGCTTGGGTGGCGGAGGCGGCTGACGAGGTGAATTACCTAGCCGGGCAAACGATCTTCGAGAAGGGGAGCCTGGGCGACAGCATGTACGTCATCGCCGACGGCACGGTGATCATTCATGACGAGGGTAAAACCCTTGTGGAACTCCCACGGGAAGCCTTCTTCGGGGAGTTGAGCATCCTCGATGGGGAAACGCGCTCGGCCTCGGCCAAGGCGAAATCGGATTGCCTTTTGCTCGTCATCAGGCAGGCTTCGTTCCACCGGATTTTATCGAAACAGTTTGATGTGACCGAGAGTTTACTAAAGATTCTCGTCCGCAGAATCCGCGAGCAATCCGCCCAAATTCAAAACCAGAATGAAAACTCAAACTGACCCAAACTTTGTCGGTAGCTGGACGTTGGCCTTGGCGCTTGGTCTGGTCCTAAACGTGTACTCGCCGTTGGCACAGGAAGCCACCCCGGCTCCCGCTGCTGAGGAGGAATACTCACCTCTGCCGGCTATCGGTTCACCGGAGAGTGATCTGGATTTTCAAACGTACCGGCTGAGCTACATGCAGAGTGACCGGGTAATTGCTCTGCTGAAGGCACTGGG
>CAJXAU010000410.1 GCA_913050205.1 uncultured Verrucomicrobiota bacterium | reverse complement strand
CGAAGCATGTCGTGCTGATGCACGGCGGCCGCAGCTTCAGCGTCGAGACCCATCCACAATCGCTCACCGCCGGCATGCACTACACTGAGGTGGTTGGCTACGATGCCGATCATCCCGAGCGAGGCCCGGTTTTCCGCGTGCCGATCACTGTGCTCAAGGGCGAAGCGGTGGACACCACCGAGCCGGTGCATTGGTCGGAGAAGCTGATGCTGACTCCCGGCCACATCGACCGCAACTTCCTCGAGGTGCCGCACGGCGCGACTTGGGCTGATGTGGTGTTTCGCACCGGCGAAATGGACGGCACGCGCCGTATCGTGATGCACACCGTGCAGGAAGTTCCGGGGCAGACGTTCAGTGAGGGCGGCACCCGGCAGTACATCACCGTGCGCGGACAGAGCACGCAGGTACAGAGTTTCTCCGTGACCGGCGGCCGCACGATGGAGCTGGCCATCGCTCAATTCTGGTCGAGCCTCGGGCAAACCGAGGTGCAGGTCGACGTCACCTTCCACGGCATCAACCCGGATAGCCGCAACCTGCACATTGACGCCGGCAAACTCGTCACTCAGGTTGATGTCAACGCCCCGCTTGGCAATGAGTCCGTCTCACCAAGCGGCAGTTTCACCACCGTCCGAAAGGCCATCGCGCCGAAGGATTTCAAGACGCGCCCGCTCACCGATGCCCGCGACTCGCTCCCGGGCAACCGCACCATCTACGAGGCGGAGCTGACCTACTCGTTCAGCCTCAGCAAAAAAACCAGCGTCACCCCGCAGCCGGCGCTCGCGCTGGAGGATCAATTCCACGAATCGTGGGAGTCGCTGATTTGGATGTTGTATGACAAGGCCAAGCGCTTCGTCGCCTCCGGGTCGAGCGGCAGCCGCGGCACCACCAGTCTGGCCAAGGGCGATTACACGCTGAAGTTTCACGTGCGCAACCATGTACTGAAGGATCTCAAGAAACTCAAGGACATGCCGCTCAACCTCGACCTCAAACTGGCCAAGCCGGTGTCGCTCAAGTTTCAGGCCGACCCGGACAACGTCCTGACCGGCGGTGGCGGATTCCGGTCCGGCACCTTGGCCAAAGGTGGCCAGACTCGGATCTACATCGAGCGTCCCGGCTCACTGCCCAGCGAGGCGACTGCGGGTGACCTTTTGATCGGCAGCGTCTCTTATGGACAGGGCAACAGCAACCTGCTTGGCCCCGGGAAAAAACCGGGCGGCTTCCCGCTCTCCATGCGTGTCCCTCCTGCCAAGTCAGCCAAACCCAAACCAAGCGCGGGAGGCGGAAGCAAAAAGAAGGAGGAAAAATCCGAGGACGAGAAATTGGCTGAGGCCATCCGCGACCTGAAAGTCGCCCGCTTGGCCAAGCTGCACGGCGACAAAAAAACGGAAGACTTCGATCGCTTGGCCAAGGAGATTCTCGACGCCAACCCGAACCACCTTCCGGTTTTGGTACAGAAACTCAAACGGCTCGACGGCGAAGCCAATCGCAAAAAGCACCTCGACAAGGTTATCGCCGCGGCCGACACGGTGATCACCCAAATCGACACCGAGACCCTTGCCAAGCACTACGGCGTGAAGCTCAAGCCCGACGATGAGGAAGCCAAAGCCGAACGCGCCAAGCTCGACAAAAAATTGAACACACTCACCGACGCGCTCTACCGCAAGGGCCGTGCGCTGGGCTACCTCGATACCCAGCTGCGCGAAGGCGAAAACGCCGACAACGACGAAACCAAAAAGCGATTGGGGGAGATCGACAAACAGTTCGAGGCCAACTTCGCCGAGCTACAAAAATGGGCCGAGACCACGGACGACAAATTCGTGCTGCTGCACATCCGCCGCGACAACCGGCAGGGCTACACCGCCACCGCGCTGAAGCGGCTCAACGAAAAAATCAGCCGCTCGCCGCACGACCGGAAGCTGCAGAAAAAACGAATCCGACTACTCGGCGAATTGAAATGGGACGAGTGGAAGGCGCACGAGGAGACGTGGCAGATCCGGCGTTTCCCTGCCAAGTATCAGCCGTTTTGATTGGCCTGTGTCGTGGCTCTACAAGACATTCGTTCGACCGAACTTTTTTGATCGCGACTCCGAGGAGGCGCACAACCTCGTCATCAACCAGCTTGGCTGGGCGGCGCGGCGGAACTGGGCGCTGGGCCTCGCTCGGACGTTCCTCAGCGGGCCAAACCTACCGGTCGAGCTATTTGGGCTGACGTTTCCCAACCCCATCGGCCTGGCCGCTGGCATGGACAAGACCGGCGCGGCGGTGCCGGCGTGGGAGGCGCTTGGCTTCGGTTTCAGCGAACTCGGCGGCATCACCCGCCATGAGCAGCCCGGCAATCCCAAGCCGCGGATGTTTCGCGTCATTGAGGACGAGGCTCTGATCAACCGCATGGGATTCAACAACCCCGGCGCCGATGCCATGGCC
>CAJXAU010000409.1 GCA_913050205.1 uncultured Verrucomicrobiota bacterium | reverse complement strand
GCCTTCACCAACAACGACCCGATGCCGATGATGCACAACCTGCTCGTCATCGAGCCCGGCTCGCGTGTGGATATCGTCACCAAGGCCGCCACCATGGGCCCAGCCGGGATGATCAACAGCTTCGTCCCCGAGAGCGACAAGGTCATCGCCGCCACACCGCTGGTGCTGACCGGCAACACCTACAAGCTCTACTTCAAGGCCCCAACCAAGCCGGGCAAGTACGAGTACGTCTGCACCTACCCCGGCCATGGCTTCTCCATGTGGGGCACGCTGGTGGTGGAATAAACCAAAAGAGACCAACCCGTTTTTCACAAAAGCGCCGGCAAACACCGGCGCTTTTTTTATTTGATAGAGGTAAGGATGGCTGTCCCCAGCCGTCCTCATGAATCTAGGCGCGCTGAGACAGCACGCCCTACCTTTCCGGTGACAGGGATGTCCCCGTTCCCTTTATTCCCCGGCGCCGGCCAAACGGCGAGCGGTGAAGGATCGGAGCTTGGGGATTTTGCACTTGGAGATGAATTGAATGGCCGCAGTCCGGTCGGCAGCAACTGCCGGGCTAATGCCGTACCAGATTATAAGCGGCAGAACGGGATCCTTGGCGAAGGTATCTTTTGAGGCAAGTGCACCGGCCAACTCCCAGCGCTTGGCCAAGGGCATTAGGCGCAGCACGGAAGCCAGATGCAACTGAACCAGCCCGGACGGTTCGTCCTTGGCCAAGCGGACGAACCGCTCAAGTGCCGCATCGGATACTGCCCCGTCATCCGTGAGCAGCTTGATCGCCCAGACGCGGACATGCTCGCTTTCATCGTGCGACTGCTCCAGCAACCAGGCCTCGTCGGCCGCGCCGATGCTATGCAGCACCCACATCGCGCGTAATCGATGCGGCACAGTCTCCCCGCTGCGGTACAATTCAAGCGTTGCCTCCCGCGCTTGGCCAAGGTCATCCCCGGCCAAGGCGCGCTCCTGCAACAAGCGGCGGGCCACTCGGGAGTGCCACTCGTTTTTGTGCGTCTGCAGCTTGGCCAGTTGAAGCGAATCCAACTCGTGCAACGGCTTGGCCAAGCGCTTGGTTTCGCCGTGCGATATTTTGAAAATCCGACCGCTCGTCCGGTGAACGCCGTCGTTCTCGTGGCACTCACCGATATCCGACCAATCGAGTACGTACACCCCACCATCCGGCCCGTAGCTCAGTTCCACGCCCCGAAACCAGACGTCTTTGGTCTGCATGATATCCTCGGCATGTTTACCGACGTAACCCGCGCCGGAGCGATGAAGCGTGTCTTGATTGATTCGGCGACCGTGGAGGTTCAACGTCATCACGCGACCGTGATATTTCTCCGGCCAGTTGCCACCGTTATAGATCATCATCCCGCTGTGTGCATGGCCGCCGCCGGCTGCGTCCGTGGCGGAGGTCATGCCCTTGCGTTTCAAGTCGCCCCAGTCCTCGTTGCCAGCGTCCCAGTGATAGTGATCCGCGGTCTGCGGGATCAACTCGTACAGGTGTTTGTCGAAATGATTGCCATACATGCGCTTGTACCGCGCCCCGGGGATTCCATGCCAAAGATGGCCAATCACGGTGTTGATGAAAAACAATTGCCCATGCTCATCCCAGTCGTGCCCCCACGGATTGGTCGTGCCCTCCGCAACAACATCGAACGCCTTGGTTTCAGGATGGTAGCGGAAGATGCCACAGTTCATTTTCACCCGCTCCGCAGCAGGAGCGCCCGGCCTGCCGATGTTGGACGTGGCCAAAATCCCGTGCCGTCCGTACAGCCAACCATCCGGTCCCCAGCGCAGTCCGTTGACGACATTGTGCCGTACGCGATCGCTATCGAACCCGTCCAGCACCACTTCCGGTTCGCCGTCTGGCACGTCGTCGCGATCACGATCCGGGATAAACAAAATGTTCGGGGCCGCCGCCACCCAGACACCACCGAAGCCGATCTCGATGCCGGCAATGTGCGAGCCCTTGTCCCAAAAAATTGTTCGTTCATCGAACACGCCATCGTTATTCGTGTCCTCAAAAATCAGGATGCGATCCTTCATCCGCGTATCGAATCGCAACTGTGAGTTGGCATAGGTGTAGCATTCGGCAACCCAAAGCCGGCCCCGGCTGTCCCACGCCATCGCGATTGGCTGTTGCACCGCCGGCTCGGCCGCGCTCAGTTGCACTGTGAAACCCTTCGGCACCGTGATGCCTTTCAGGGCGTCAGCGGCACTCACAAACGGAGAGGTCAACTCTTGGGTATTGAACAACTTCTGCTCCGAAGCCTGACTCATAAAGGCCGTCGCAGCCAATGCCGGGATAATAAAAAATCTATGCATCGCTTGGCGCCGGATGAAACGCCTCCCGCCCCCGGTCGTCAACCCGGAACTCAGTGCCTTGACATCCCGCCGAGAGCCACAACACTCCCCGCCCCATGGC
>CAJXAU010000408.1 GCA_913050205.1 uncultured Verrucomicrobiota bacterium | reverse complement strand
AACTCAGGCAACCCAGCAGGGTTCCGAGCCATTTGATTGCTTTGGATTTCATGATGTTCTGAGTATTATTCAAAAGCCTTGTTGGTGGCGTTCGGCGAAACGCTAACGGGCTTTCAAAAAGGGGTCAACCTCATTATTGTTCCTTTTTTGTTGCAAATGAGTCATTGGGGTGTGTACTAATTCGCCCGACAAATCGACCACCCGACCCGTTAATGAAAGTTATACAGGAGATTGAAAATGGGACATCGTCTGGGTTGGACCTGCTTCGCGACACTAGTAGAGACCGGTTGACGCTGTGTTTTCCCGGGGTCGGTTCGGCTTTCGCTCGGAAGAATAATCCCACCTGCCTTATCATCGCCAAGGGCGGACAAACAATCCTTGTGGACGCCGGGACGTCCATCCCCAACGCGCTCGAGACCCGGGGCATAGCCATCACCGCGTTCGACTACTACCACATTACCCACAGCCATGCTGACCACATCGGTGGTCTTGAGGAACTATTACTCTACAGCCACTACGTTCTGGACAAAAAACCGAGGATGATCCTGACCGAGAATTACCGCGATTTGTTGTGGGAACGGTCACTGCGCGGTGGGTGCGAACATGCCGTGGACGGTACGCTGGGATTTGATGACCTGGCCGAATTTGTTCTGCCCAGCCAAGTTGCCTCCGAGCCGCGGGAATTGTACGAGGTAGAGGTAGCCGGGGTGAAGTTGACGATTTTTCGCACCGTCCACATCCCCACCGGAGAGGATACCACCCGCTCTGCATTCTGGTCCACCGGTCTGTTGATCGATGACCGGGTGTTGTTCACAGCCGACACGAGATTTGATCCGGCCCTGTTCGATCAATTGCCGATGGACGGGGTCGAGGTGATATTCCACGACTGCCAATTATATGATCCGGGCGTGGTGCACCCAACGTACACCGATCTTAAGACGCTCGACGCCGGGCTGCGTTCGAAGATGCACCTCACGCACTATGGCGATACGTTCGAGGAGTTTGATCCGGCTTCAGACGGCTTCGCCGGCTTCGCCCGCCCTTGGGCCATGTACCAGTAACTTCGCTTGGCCAAGCGCTAAGGCGAATAATATCGGTTTGGCCAAGCGCTTGGGCTGATTACAAAAATTCCTGCAGGGGCTTTACGCTGTAGCCTTTTTCCTTGAGCGCGGCGATGCCGTCGAGGGCGGCTTTGGCGCTGCCGATCGTGGTGATGATCGGAGTGTTGGTGTACACAGCGGTGGTGCGGATCTTGATTTCGTCTGCGCGGGGCACTTGGCCATCCGGAGTGTTGATCACCAGTTGAATCTCGTTGTTTTTCAGCAGGTCCAGTGTGTTCGGGCGGCCTTCAGCCAATTTGTAAATGCTCTCAACATTCAGCCCGGCTTCCTTGAGGACAGAGGCGGTACCGCTGGTTGAGATCAGCTCGAAGCCCAACTCGGTGAAGCGTCTGGCTAGCTCAACGGCGGCGCTCTTGTGGGAGTCGCTCACGCTGATGAACACGCGGCCCTCGAGCGGCAGCGAGCCACCGGCAGCCATCTGCGATTTGGCGTAGGCAGTGCCGAGGTCGGAGTCGAGCCCCATCACTTCGCCTGTGGATTTCATCTCGGGCGAGAGCAAAATGTCCTGTCCATGAAAGCGGTTGAACGGGAAAACGGATTCCTTGACGGCCCAGTAGTCCGGCACGATTTCGCCGGTGAAGCCAAGCTCTTTGAGCGTGTTGCCGGCCATGACTTTCGCAGCGAGCTTGGCCAACGGCCTGCCGATGGCCTTGCTGGTGAACGGTACAGTGCGTGAGGCGCGCGGGTTGACTTCCAGCACGTACACGATGCCGTCCTTGATGGCGTACTGGACGTTCATCAAGCCAGTGACTTTCAGCTCGCGGGCCATGGCGTCGGAGTAACGGCGCATGGTGTCGAGCAACTCGTCGGAGAGGGTGTGCGGCGGGAGAACCATCGCGGCGTCGCCGGAGTGAACGCCGGCGAATTCGACATGCTCAAGCATGCCTCCTACCACGACAGTGGCCTCGGCTGGGTTGTCGTAATGCCCGACGTCGGCGATGCAATCGACGTCCACCTCGACGGCGTCCTCGAGAAACTTGTCAACCAACACCGGGCGCTCGGGCGAGGCTTCGACGGCGGAGCGCATGTACTCACGCAACTCAGCGTCAGAGTAGACGATTTGCATCGCACGGCCACCCAGCACGAAGGATGGGCGCACAAGCACCGGGTAGCTGAGGTGGCTGGCGGCTTCGAGAGCTTCCTCCTCGTTGGTGGCGAGGCCGTTGGGTGGCTGTGGGATCTCGAGCTTGTGCAGCATGTCGGCGAACATTTCGCGATCCTCCGCACGTTCGATGCTCTGCGGCGATGTGCCGATGATGTTGACGCCGTTGGCCTGCAGGCCAAGCGCGAGGTTGAGCGGTGTTTGG
>CAJXAU010000407.1 GCA_913050205.1 uncultured Verrucomicrobiota bacterium | reverse complement strand
GCATGCTTTGGCGTGCCGTGGCCCCGTGTCTGGGTGTGATGCTAGTGGCCATCGTGCTGGCATTTGGCATGGGCGACTCCACGGCAACGGAGCCGTTGGCGACGGTTGACCCATCCATTGAAACCCTTGACGAGAATAACATCGACTTTGAAACCGTCATGTTGGCCTCGTTTGATGACCTCGAGTACACATGGTAAACGCGTGGAAACCCATCTTGGCTGCCATTGTCATCTTCGCCGCAGGAGTGGTGACCGGGAGCTTGGTATTAGAAGTAACCACGCCCCAGCCCGCGCGGGCGTTTCCACGGACATTCAACCCCGATCGCAATCATAACGGTGCGGAACACCGTCACGGCTCTCGCATGGAAGGCCAGCTAAACTGGCTCATGCGCCGCATCCAGCGTGATCTCAAGCTCACCGACGAACAAACCGCAAAGGTGGAGGCTGCGTTCAAGGAAAGCCGCGAGGAGATGAAGGTAGCTATGGAGGAGCTGCGACCGCGTCTCCGGGCCTCGACTGAAAAACTCAAGGACAAGCTCCGGGGCGACCTTACCGAGGAGCAGATCGAGAAATTTTCGAAATACCTCCGGCCACCCACGTCACGAGATCGATTCAAGGGTGGCCCGGGCAAGCGTCCAGCCGGGGCTAGGGGAGAGGGCCGCTCCCGACGCGATTCGCGGGGCAGGGAGCATCGTCGGCCCGAAAACAAGGGCGACCACGTCACCGAGCCGGTCATCGAAAAGCCGATCAACTGATCCGGTCAAGCAGCCGGTCGCAACACGCGTCCGCGTCCTCATCAGAGGGCCACTCCACATTCTCGCAAGCCATCTGGTTTCGAAACCATGATCTCTGCCGCTTGGCAAATTGCCGAGTTTTGATCTTCACCTGCTCAATCGTTTCCGCCAACCCAAGCGTCCCTGCCAGAAACTCGAGTACCTGCCGGTAGCCAAGCGCTTGGCAGGCGTTGCGATTCTCGCGCAGGCCGCACTTGGCCAAGCGCTTGGTTTCTTCAACCAAGCCCTCGGCGAACATCGCATCCACCCGCGAGTGGATGCGTTGATTCAACGCGTCCACCTCACGTTGAACACAAAAGAAATTGATTGGCGCTTGGCTGGTCCCGTCCCATCCGGTTCGCTGTTCCGAGTACGGCCGGCCAGTCAGGCGGACAACCTCGACCGCGCGCACCACCCGTCTGGGATTTTGCAGATCGACCGTTTCCGCCGCTAGCGGATCCTTCGTTGTCAGTTCGGTAACCAACTCCTCCAATGGCAACGCCGCGAGCGACTCGCGCAGTGCCTCGTCGCCGGGAGGGCACTCTCCCAACCCCTCCAGCAGCGCGCGAAAATAAAGCCCGGTGCCGCCACAAAATATCGGGCGGTTGCCGCGCCCTCGAATCTCCGCCTCTGCCCGCTTGGCCAGACGGACAAACTGTGCGGCGTCGAAAGCTTCATTCAGCCCGGCGACATCGATCAAGTGATGCGGCACCTCAGCCTGTTCCCCGGCGCTTGGTTTGGCTGTGCCAATATCCAGCCCACGATAAACCTGCATCGAATCCACCGAGATGATCTCGCCGCCCAAGCGCTTGGCCAAGCGCAGTGCAAGCGCAGATTTGCCACTCGCCGTGGCGCCGGTGAGATAAACGGTCGCTTCGCTCACCCCTCGGATTCCTCTTCCGCCGGAAGCAGTTCCTTCGAGTCTGCGGGAATTTTACCTTTCTCCGCCCAGGTCTCGCCCGGATCCGGTTTGCGGAAGGACAACAGAAACATCAGCCCGACACCGACACAAATTCCGCTGTCTGCCACGTTGAAGGCCGGAAAACGGAATGGGATGTAAAACTGCAGAAAGTCCACGACGTGATGATGCACCACGCGGTCGATCAGGTTGCCGGCGACGCCGCCGAGCATCAGGCCCAACGCAACCTGCCCCAACGTGGTCTCCACCCCGAAATGCCGACGGCAGACCCACAGGAACACCAGCGCCACCATTGAGAAGATCGCCAGCCAGAAATTGTTACCACTGAATATGCTCCACGCCGCGCCGGTGTTGCCGTAGTGGACCAGTTCAAAAAAACCGTCGATCACCACGATTGGCTCGTCGGAGCCTTGTGCCGGGCCGGGGATTTTTTGCACTACAATCCACTTGGTGATCTGGTCCAACGCAAGCGTCAGGAGCCCGATGGCGAGGATTCGAAAGTTGTTAATGGCAGCCTTTGGCATGGTTGCGCTCCCCCAATTTGGCCCGCCAGCCAAGCTGTTGGCAAGCCAAGGCGAAAAACGGACATGAACTTAATTGAAGAAAATGAAATCTTTTTCGTGACAAATCAGAAAAAGCCAATAGATTGTCTCGCCCTTTGACGGAGCGACCCCTTCGTCTAGCGGTTAGGACACCGCCCTTTCACGGCGGTAACACGGGTTCGAGTCCCGTAGGGGTCGCCACTTC
>CAJXAU010000406.1 GCA_913050205.1 uncultured Verrucomicrobiota bacterium | reverse complement strand
CAGCAGTTTTTCGAAAATGAGCTTACTTTCACCGTAGGGGTTGATTGGGTTTTGCGGCAACGCCTCGGTCATGGGCATCGTCTCCGGCACGCCGAAGGTGGCACAGGTAGAACTGAACACGAATTTCCGGACACCACCCTCGACGGCGGCGTCGAGGAGGTTGATCCCGTTGGCCACGTTGTTTCGGAAATACTTCGACGGGTTGGTCATCGACTCGCCGACGAGCGCGTTGGCGGCGAAGTGCATGATGGCCTCCGGTTGATTTGAAGCCACGGCATTCAGGATCGTCTCGCGGTCGCTGAGGCAGCCCTCAATAAACATCGCGCGCTCGTCCACTGCGGATCGGTGCCCCTCGCTGAGGTTGTCAAACACCACGGCATCGTGCCCGGCGTCGAGCAGTTGCTCCACGCAGATTGAGCCGATGTAGCCGGCTCCTCCGGTAACGAAAACCTTCATCGCGCGACACGCTAACGGCCAATCGTCCTTGGCCCAAGCAAAACCCAGCTTGCTACTGGGCGGCGGATTGCGTTTCATCGGGCGGTTTCAAATGAAGAAGCGTCTAATTCTGAGTACCGTTGTCGTGTCGCTGGCGTTTGCCGGGGTCGGGTGTATTTCCGTGGGGAGCAAGTGCCAGCAAAAGGTGAACCCAGCGGATTACAGCGAAACTATTCGCGTGGCCTGCGTGGGTGATAGCATCACGTTTGGTTCCGGCATCAAGGACCGCAAAAATCACAACTATCCGCTTGTGATGGGCATGGCTCTGGGCGACAAGTTCGATGTCCGCAACTTCGGAGTCAGCGGGGCGACGATGCTGAAGAAGGGGGATTTCAGCTACTGGGAACGGCCCGCGTTCAAGCAGGCGACGGAGTTCAATCCACACGTGGTGATCATCAAACTGGGCACCAACGACACCAAGCCGCAGAACTGGAAGCACAGCGCGGAGTACGCGACCGATTACGAGGCGATGATCGATCACTTTGCGGCGCTCCCGGCCAAGCCCAAGATTTGGTTGTGCTCGCCGGCACCGGTTTACCAGACGCGCTGGGGAATTAGTGAAAAGGGGGTGGTCGAGGGCGTCATCCCTCAGGTGCAGGCCTTGGCCAAGCGCAAGGGGTTGCCGATCATCGACCTGTACGCCGCGCTGAGCGGCAAGCCGGAGATGTTTCCGGACAAGATTCATCCCAATGCCGCCGGGGCCAAAGTGATGGCCGAAACCATCGAGGCGGCCATCCTTTCCAAGTAACGAACGATGCTGACAATGAAACCGATCCGATTTTTAATTATTGCCGGGGCGATCTCGGTTGCAGGCCAAGCGCTTGGCCAAGCGCCCAAGCCGGCGGAAACTTCCAAGCCAGTACCGTTAAACGTGGCCCCAAAGCCTGCCCCACCGGAAGCCAAGACTCCCGGCGTCTCGAAGCCGGTTCCGCTTGGCCAAAAGACCAAGCCGAAAGCCAAGCCGTCCCGCAAACCGGCCACGTCTCTCAAGCCAAGGCGCACGCTCAAGTCGTTTCCGCGCAAGCAAAAGAAGCTCAACCTGATTGGCGGAGACCAGATTATGTTCGTCGGGGACGGCCTGATTGAGCAGATGCAAAAGTATGGCTACCTCGAGTACCGGCTTACGGTGCAAAATCAGGGCAAGTCGCTGCACTTTCGAAACATCGGCTGGACCGGCGACACTCCGGCCGGCATCGCACGCGATGGGCTCGGCACTCGTCAGGCCGGGCATGAACCTGCCAACGAAGGGTGGTTGCAACTTCAAAAACAGATCACGGAGATCAAGCCGTCCGTGGCAATCATCGGCTACGGCATGGCCAGCTCGCTGGACGGTAGTTCACTTGAGAAATTCAAGGCCGACTATCAGGCGCTCATCGCTCACATCAAGGCCAACGCGCAGAAGAAAAACCCGCTGCGTCTGGTGTTTCTGGCCCCAATCTCGCATGAGGATTTGGGCGGCAAGCTGCCGGATGGCAAGGAGCACAACATCGCGTTGGAAAAGTACCGCGAGGTCATCGGCGATCTGGCCACAGAGCACGATGCCTGGTTTGTCGATTTGTACCGGTTCCTGAAACGCCGTCCGGGCACGCCCGTACCGCCGCTAACACGCGACGGAATTCACCTGAACGAATACGGCTACTGGACGATGGCAGCAGCGACGGAGTTTTCCGTCGGCTATCAACCGGCCGCGTTTCGGTTCAGCATTCTAGAGGATGGCACGGAACGACAGGGCGGCTACGGGATCAAACTGTCGAATATCTCCCGCTCCGCGGATCGCTTTACTCTGACCGGACAGATGGATGTGTTGCCTCCGTTTTTTGGTGGGGGAAAGAGGACGGATGCCATGCGGGAACGAACCTCGGTAGGCCGGATTCAGGTTCAGGGACTCACCGGGGATCGATTTACACTCGTGGCTGATGGCAGGGAGGGGCTCACCGCGCCATCC
>CAJXAU010000405.1 GCA_913050205.1 uncultured Verrucomicrobiota bacterium | reverse complement strand
AATTGCCGAGATCGCGGACGTCCTTGTACGCCTTGAAAAAGTAATCGAAAAAATGAGTAACGCCGTTGGGGCTGGTGAAGATGATCCAGTCGTAACTGCCGATGCCGGTGATCGACTCGATGATCGGCTCGTTGTCGGTCGGCGACACAATCTTGATCGTGGGAATCTCCATCACCTCCGCGCCGAGATCCTTCAGTGCAATGGTGAGTTTGCTGGCCTGTTTTCGTGTGCGGGTCACAACCACACGCTGGCCGAACAATGGCCGTTTTTCGAACCAGTTGAGCGAGTCACGCAAGCGGGACACACCGCCGATGATCGTCACGGCCGGTGCCTTGAAACCGGTCTCCGCAACAACATCCGCGATGGTGTCGAGCGTGCCCGAAATCGTCTGCTGCCGGCCAGTCGTGCCCCAGCGCACCATGGCCACAGGGGTTTCCGCAGCGAGGCCGTTTTCCCTGAGCGCGGCTGTGATTTTGCCGATGCGTTCCACTCCCATCAGCACCACTTTGGTTCCCGGTTCACGGGCGATCCGTTCCCAGTCGATGGCGGTCTCGGGCTTATCCGGATCCTCGTGCCCGGTGATCACGGTAAAACTCGAGCAATGCTCCCGGTGTGTCAGCGGGATGCCGGCGTAATTGGGCGCCGCGACGATCGACGAGATGCCGGGCACGACCTCGAACGGCACGCCGTCCTGCTGCAGCTCCGCCGCCTCCTCACCGCCCCGACCGAACACATACGGGTCACCGCCCTTCAGCCGAACGACCGTCCTGCCCTCCCGGGCCTTTTCGACCAGCAGCCGATTCAGGTCGCCCTGCGGGATGGCGTGGTCACGCGAGCGTTTGCCGCCGTAGATGATCTCCGCTGACTCCGGAGCGAGCGCGAGTAATTCGCGGTTGACCAACGCGTCATAGACGACCACCTCTGCACGCCGTAGCAGTTCCGCCCCGCGCAATGTGAGTAGCCCGGCATCCCCCGGCCCAGCTCCCACTAGATAAACTTTTCCTGTCGAACCCATGCGTGGTCAGCCTTGGTGAAGACGGCGCGTGCGGCAAGAAACATTTCAAGCGACGGCCGTTTTGGAGGGGTCCGGCACGAGGACGTTTAATCGGCGCGGCAGTACGCTCAGCTGCATCGGCAGCGTGCCCACAAAGTCGCCATCGGCCTGCACGCGGGTTCCAGCAGGCCCATCGATCGTTACCTCGCGCACCCGGTGATACGTCACCCCGGGCCAGTGATCGAGCCGGCCCAACAGCATCGCCGTGACCGCCCGGATAATGACCCCGGGGTTCACCCGAGGTAGTACGCAGAGATCCAGCATGCCGTCATTCACCTTCGCATCCGGGAACAGCGTGAACGGGCCGCCGTACATCGTGCCGTTGCCCACGCACATCCACTCGCCCTCGGCACTGCCACCCGGCCACTTGGCTTTGAGCCGGGGCGGTCTGGCCCTGAGTGCCGTGATGGTGGAGAAGAGGTAGGACATCGCACCGATCCGCCGCTTGAGCGGGATGCTCACGCCGCCCACTGCATCCCCATCCAGCCCGGCACCGATCATTTGAATGAACGCGCGCTCCTGCTTGCCGGACTCGGTTTGCAGCTTGGCCAAGGGCAGATCGACCGCACGCGCCTGGCCAAGCCGCACCGTCTCCCACGCCTTTTCCGTTGCCAGTGGGATGCCCAGTTCGCGCGCGAAGACGTTCATCGTGCCAAGCGGCAGAATGCCGAGCCGCACTTGGCCAAGGGCTTGTGGCGCTTGGCCAAGCCCATTGACGACCTCATTGATGGTGCCGTCTCCTCCGGAGGCGACGATCGTGCGAAAGCCGTCCTTCACCGCCCGCTTGGCCAAGCCGGTGGCGCTGCCGGGTGCGGTGGTCTCGATCAACGCCACATCGCCGGGCAATTGGCCAAGCCACGCGCGAAACCGCTCCGCCTTGTCGCCGCGGGCAGCGGGATTGAAAATCAATGCAATGGTGGGCCGGCTCATACTTCCGCCACGATCACTCAACCGGCTCGGGCAGAGCCTTGCCGCCGGATACGAGGAACATCACCGCCATGCGCACCGCGAGGCCGTTGGTGACCTGATCGAGAATGGTCGACCGGGGGTGATCAGCAATCTCGCTGTCGATCTCGACGCCGCGGTTGATCGGGCCGGGGTGCATCACAATCGCGTCCGGCTTGAGCTGGTTGAACCGCTCGGTGGTCAGGCCAAAAAGCGACCGATACTCACCTATGCTGGGGAAAGCCGAGAGCCGCTGCCGTTCGTGCTGGATGCGCAGCAAATCCACCACGTCCGCGTCGGCCAATGCCTCATCGACGTCGTGCGTCACCCGGCAACCCATCTTCTCGAAGATGCGCGGAACAAGCGTCGGCGGACCGCAAAGCGTGACATTCGCGCCGAGCTTGGTCAGCGCCCAGATGTTCGACCGCGCCACGCGGCTGTAAA
>CAJXAU010000404.1 GCA_913050205.1 uncultured Verrucomicrobiota bacterium | reverse complement strand
GGACTCGCCTTGTTGTGCCAGCGGCGAATGCCGGTGTTCCGTCGAGAAGGTGGATCTCAAGGGTAAGCTGGTTTTCTTCGGTGCCGTGGCGGACAGCTTGAAGGATTATTATCCCATGCCGCACGACGACCGAGAAAGATTGTTGGTCACCCACGCCATGGCGACTGATCAATTGCTGCGCTCCTATTTCAATGGTGACGAACAGACAAAATACTGGACTCGTTCGGGAGAGACGCAATGGATACTTCTCTGGAGTTTTATGGGGGTGCTGATGGGCTTTATCGTGCGGGAAAACCCGGGCGTGCGCCTGTTGATCGTCGCACCGGTTTTGTTGTTTGGCCTGTTAGCCTACTCTTGGTGGCAGTTTTTTGAGAACCAACTTTGGTTGCCGGTAGTGCCAACGGTGTTGGCCATGATGGGATCGGCGATCCTGATGGTATTCTACCTGTTCCTCACCGAGGGACGGCAAAAAAAGGCCATCAGTGGGATGTTCTCAACCATGGTCAGTCCAGAGGTGCTCAAGTACATTCAGGAGGAATCCGGTTCACTCAAACTGGCCGGCGAACGCAAGGAGGCAACCATGTTTTTCTCCGACGTTGCCGGGTTTACGACGATCTCCGAAAAACTCAACGCCGAGCAATTGGCTGCCGTGCTTAACGAGTACCTCACACCGATGAGCGACATCATCATCAACTACGGTGGCTACATCGATAAATACGAGGGCGACGCGATCATGGCGGATTTCGGCGTGCCAATCTGGGGTGATACTGATCCGCACTCGCACGCGTGGAAATGCTGCTGGGCTGCGGTTGAACAGCAGGAAAAACTGCTTCCGTTGAGTGTGGAGTTGAAGGAAAAATACGACGTGGAGATCGGTGTCCGCATGGGCATTAACACCGGCTTCGTTTCCGCCGGAAACATGGGTTCCACCCAGAAAATGCAGTATACCGTGATGGGCGATGCCGTGAACCAGGCAGCGCGTTTCGAACCGGCCTGCAAGATTTTTGGCGTGCTGATTATGATTGGCGAGAGCACCTACGAGATGGCCAATGACAAGATCGAGGCCCGCAAACTTGGCCTGCTCGTGGCCAAGGGCAAAAAACAGGCAGTTGGCGTGTACGAGTTACTTGCCAAGAAGGGCGAACTGGACGCGGAAAAGGCCAAGTTGGTGGAGCAGTTCGAACGCGCCTGGGAGATTTACGCTAGCGGTCAATTCGCCGAGGCCAAGGCAGCGTTCGAGGCGTGCCTCAAGATCATGGACGACGAGCCAAGCCGAATCTACGCGGCCCAATGCGAGCAGTTCATTGAGAATCCACCACCCGAGGGATGGGCAGGCGAGTGGATCCAGTTGACGAAGTAAACGCACTCGCGCATTGAATGAACGGGAAACGGGCGGCAACATGCGGCCCGTTTTTTATGCGTATCCGGGATTACAGGATTCATTCCATCGCCATGGCTGACCCGCCGTTGCGCAGCAGCTATGGCCTGCACCAACCGTACGCCCTGCGCAATGTGATCGAACTCGAGAGCGAGGACGGCATCATCGGTATCGCGGAAACCTACGGGGGCGAACAACCGGCGGCGGCGCTCGAGGCGATTCGCCAACAGGTCGTGGGCTCCTGCCCGTACCGGTTAACCGGTGATTTGTCACTGATGGTCGAGGGTGGGGCGAGCGGTCACGAACGGTCGCAAACCTACAACGTTCCCGGTGAGAATCCGCTCGACGCCGATGCCCGCACCTACTCCGCGATCGAAACAGCCTGCCTCGACCTGATCGGTAAGTCGGTTGGCAAACCGGTTTGCGATCTGATCGGCGGTCGTGTCCGGGAGGAAGTGCCGTTTTCGGCCTATCCATTTTACAAGCATGCAGGCGGTGGTGGCGAAGGAGTGGATGCCCGCGAGGACGAGTACGGCGAGGCTCTTTCGCCGGAGGCGCTCGTTGGCCAAGTGCAACAGATGCGGGAGCAGTACGGCTTCGGATCCATCAAGTTCAAGGGCGGCGTTCTGGAGCCAGACGTTGAGGTGGAAACCATTCGCCAGCTACGCCAAGCGCTTGGCCAAGCGGTGCCGCTTCGCATCGACCCGAACTGCGCCTGGTCGGTCGACACCTCGGTGAAGGTCGGGCAGGACTTGGCAGAGGAACTTTCCAAGGGCGGCTATCTTGAGGATCCCTGTGTGGGACTGGACGGGATGGCAGAGGTACGGCGACGGCTTTTGGCGGACGGGATCGACACCCCGTTGGCCAGCAACGTGGCAGTGACTTCATTTGGTGATATCCCCGAGGCCGTTCGGCTGGACGCGGTGCAGGTTGTCCTGTGCGACCACCATTATTGGGGGGGCATGAGACAGGTGCAGCAGTTGGCCCGGGTTTGCCGGACGTTTGGCATAGGCTTGTCGATGCACTCGAACAGTCATCTCGGCGTATCACTGATGGCGATGGCGCATGT
>CAJXAU010000403.1 GCA_913050205.1 uncultured Verrucomicrobiota bacterium | reverse complement strand
ATGGGATTCAGTTTCTTTCTCATCGCCGCTGCGGTGATACTCATCTCGCTGCTATTTCAGTTCACGATGGAAAAACGGATGCGCGAGACCGGTACTCTCCTCGCGATTGGCATCCCGGCCAAGCGCGTGCGCCGCATGCTACTACTGGAGGGGGGGCTGATCGCCATTATGGGCTGCATCGTCGGAGCCGTAGCAGGAACATTTTTTGCCAAGGCCCTGCTCAACGCCCTGTCCACCGACTGGAAGGATGCTGTCGCCTCGGCCACGCTGACGTATCACAGCTCTGGCTCCGCGCTTGGCACTGGCATGTCGATGGGCTTCTTTGTCGCCTTCGGCACCATCTGGTGGGTGCTGCGCAAAATCAAAAAACAAACCGCCCGCGAACTCCTCACCGGCGAGTCTCCTGAACTGAGTTATACAAAAAACACAGCCAAACGATCCGTGATCATTGGCATCATATTACTGTTGGTCGCCTTAGGCTTAGTCGGATACGTCCTGGTCAACGGCGGACAAATGTCGCCCATCTGGTTTTATAGTGCCGGGGCGATGCTGCTGCTGTCCGGCTTGACGCTGGCCTCGGCTCGCCTCAAGCGCTTGGCCAACGCCGGTGCGCTTGGCCAAGGGGAGTCACTCAGCCTCCGCTCGCTTGGCCAACGCAACGCCGCCCGCCGCTCGCGCCGCAGCATGGCCACCCTCGGCATGCTCGCCTGCGGCAGCTTCATGATCGCCTCCATCGGGGTCTTCCAAAAAGATGCCAATGTCGATGCCGACCAACCCGACTCCGGCACAGGCGGCTACGAATTGATGGGTGAAGCCAGCATCGCCATCGTGCACGACATGAATAACCCAACCAACCGGGAGGATTTTTATAACCTCGACGAGGAGATCATGGAGGGCGTGAGCTTCGTGCCGTTCCGGTTACGCGATGGCGATCAGGCGAACTGCCTCAACCTCAACCTCGCACAGGAGCCTCGTCTGCTCGGCGTGCGACCGGAGACGTTGGCCGGCAGATTCTCATTCATCGGCACGATGGACGGACTGGAGCCGGGTGAAAATCCATGGAGCATTCTGGAGAGCGCCCGTGAAACTCTCAAGCTGCCGGCCGATGTCGTCCCTGCCATCGCGGATCAAAGCGTAATGATGTGGGCCTTGAGCGGGGGCGATATGATGAAGAGCAAAAAACTCGGCGACACGATTGACTACACCGACGAACACGGCAACGCGTTCAAGATTCAGTTCGTCGGCCAGATCACCGACAGCATCATGCAGGGTAACCTCATCATCCCCGAGTCGGATTTCATCAAGCGCTTCCCCAGCGAGAGTGGCTACCGCGTTTTTCTCGTCGATAACCCCGTCGAACGCACGGAGGAAGTCCGCAAAGAGTTGAATGTCGCGCTGGCAGACCACGGGTTTGAATGGGTCACCACAACCCAGCGACTGGGCGAACTGAACGCTGTGCAAAACACATACCTTCAAACCTTTCAGGTTCTCGGCGGACTTGGCCTGCTCATTGGCAGCCTTGGGCTGGGCGTGGTCGTGCTGCGAAACGTGCAGGAACGCAAAAGCGAGCTGGCTCTGCTCCGTGCGGTTGGATTTGAAAAAAGCGCCATCAAGCGCTTCGTCCTTTCCGAGTATCTCGGCCTGCTCCTCGGCGGATTGATGATCGGCACCGTGGCGGCTGCGATCGCCGTGCTACCGACTATCCTATCGGCGAACGTCCCCTACACACTGCTCGGCGGCACACTGGGAGGCGTGTTGATCCTCGCCGGTGCGTGGACGTGGATCGCCACCATTCTCTCCCTCCGTGGCAGCCTCCTCGACGGGCTCCGTCAGGATTGAATGCCACCCGGTTGCCGTACGTCACCCTCAGGCGATGAGCCGGCTTTTGGAGTTGCAGGAATGGTACCGCAAACAATGTGATGGCAAGTGGGAGCACCATCACGGCGTCAAGATCGATTCGATCGACAACCCCGGTTGGTGGGTCATCATCGACTTGGAACACACCTCCCTCGCCGAAGCCGACTTTGCAGCAATCTCCCAAGGGGTCGATGCCAACGACCATCCCATGAGCGATCAATGGCTCCACTGCTGCGTCAAAAACCGACAATTTCACGGTGCTGGAGACCCGGGGAAACTTGAAGAAATCATCAATTTATTTATGAATTGGGCCAACGAGACGGCCAACTAGGCCTCCCATTTGAGAATGAAACTTTTGAAAACATTTATCCCGCTCGTGGCTGCAGCTATCATTGCCGCCGACACGCACGCAGCCGAGCCTCTCTATCAGGTCGACTTCGAAAAAACCGAAGTGGGCGAAGTGCCGGACGACTTCCTCGTGCTCGACGGCGGCTTCGAGGTGAAAGCCGAAGGTGGAAAGAAATTCCTCGAGCTGCCCGGCGCACCGCTCGACTCGTTTGGATTCATGTTCGGCCCCTCCGCACGGCACGGCAACGAGAT
>CAJXAU010000402.1 GCA_913050205.1 uncultured Verrucomicrobiota bacterium | reverse complement strand
TTTGCTCGATGAACCGAACAGCCTCTGCAGTGTAGCGCTGGGTGAGCAGACGCTGGTCCGGCTCCTCCTCAATCACCTTCTCCATCCGCAGCAAAGGCAGCGGCGGATACCGGTTTTTCACGCGACTGGTCTGGCCCATGTCGTTGGAAAAAGGGATGCCAAAGTAATAGTCAAACCCATGCCGTGTCGGCAGAAACTCCGGCTGATCGCCAAGGTGCCACTTGCCCACGATCGCCGTCGCATAGCCGCTGGCCTTTAGCATCTCCGCCATGGTGGTCTCCTTCGGGTTCAACCCACGCGAGTTGCCGGGAAAGAGCACCCAGCGCCCGGTTTCGTTTTCATGCAACCCCACACGCTGAGGATAGCAACCGGTCATCAACGAGGCACGCGACGGGGTACAAACGCCACTCGTCACGTAAAAAGAAGTAAATTTCCGCCCCTCGGCGGCCATATGGTCTAGATTGGGAGTACGATGCTTTTCTGAGCCGAATGGCCCAATATCGGCATAGCCAAGGTCATCGCAAAAAATTACAATAATGTTAGGCTGCGACGCCGACTCCTTAGCGGCCTGTAGGTACAACCCCACGTTTCCGAATAGGAATAAGCAGATGAATCGTAGGATTCCGGTAAGATTTCTCACGGGCTGCGAAGCGTTCCATCCCAAGCCGTCCGGGTCAATCCTGCGAGTTTTGCCAAACATGAGGCTTAAATCACAATCCTAACCAGAAGTCTAAATGCTTGAAAAAGAGGTGCATCGGATGGACGTTCTCTTCCCGTCAAACTTTAAGATGCTTTTTCAAAAAGACTCACTCCTGAAAGCCACACGACACGAGGGTGGTGTCAACCGCAGACTGTTTCTCGCCTACGCCACAGCACTCTACGGCATCCCAATGCTTGGCCAAGCGGCCAACATCAACCGCCGGATGAAGTTCGCCAGTAACCCATTCTCACTGGGTGTGGCCTCCGGGGACGCCAACAGCACAAGCGTGGTTCTCTGGACCCGGCTCGCGCCCAAACCGCTCGACCCGGACGGCGGCATGCCAAACTTGGGCGTCCCGGTCCAGTGGCGACTGGCCACAGATGACGGCATGCAAAACATCGCGGCCTCCGGGCAACAACTCGCCACGCCGCAACTGGGGCACTCGATCCACGTAACCGCCGGGCAGCTCAAACCGGACACATGGTATTGGTTTCAATTCAGCGTAAACGGTGAAGAAAGTGTCGTGGGCCGAACACGTACGATGCCGGCACGGTTCGCCAACCCAAAACAACTATCCTTTGCTGCGGCCTCCTGCCAGAGCCTCGAACAAGGCTACTACACTGCCTACGACCGGATGGCAGAGGACGAACTCGACTTGGTTTTTCACCTTGGCGACTACATTTACGAGTACAATGCCGGCAACCAGGGTAACATTCGCAAACATCACGGCGGCGAGATTGTGTCGCTCTCCGACTACCGCGTGAGGCATGCGCAGTACAAACTAGATCCGGCATTGCAGAAGGCGCACGCACGCTGCCCTTGGTTCGTGACCTGGGACGATCACGAGGTGGACAACAATTGCGCGGACGAGATTTCCGAGCAGAAAAATGTCAAGCCGGTGGACTTTCTCATTCGCCGCGCCGCCGCGTATCAGGCCTACTACGAGAACATGCCGCTGCGCCGGACATCCCTGCCTGCTGGACCGTATCTGCAGCTTTACAGACGCGGAGCGTTTGGCCAATTGGCTGAATTCATGGTTCTGGACGGGCGTCAATACCGCAGTGATCAACCCAACAACGACGTACGTTCCCCCCTCAACGAAGCAGCGCTCAATCCCGAGACCACCATGCTCGGCAAGGATCAGCGCAACTGGCTCAAGCAGTCGCTCATTCAGTCGAGAGGGACTTGGAACATCCTCGCGCAGCAGGTCATGATGGGCATGGTCGGTACGCCCAGCGGGGATGTTCCCATGGCTTACTCGATGGACCAATGGCCCGGCTACACTTACGAGCGGATGGATATCGTTCGATTCATGGCCGACCGAAAAATTTCCAACCCGGTCGTACTCACCGGCGATATTCATTCGAACTGGGCCAACGAGCTGCGAATCGACGACCGCAAGATGGACGCCCCGGCGGTGGCTGCGGAATTTGTCGGCACATCAATTTCCAGCGGTGGAGATGGACAGGACCGCACTGCCTCACACGACAAGCTGCTCTCGGACAATCCGTTCATCAAGTTTCACAACCGCCAACGCGGCTACTTCCGGTGCGCCGTCACGCAGAAGACATGGACGACCGACTACATGGTGGCGGACAAGGTGACCACCCCGGACGGAAAGATGACTAAGCGCACATCGCTCGTCCTGGAGAACGGCAGCCCCAGCATCCAGCAGGCCTGACCCGGTATTGCCCCGTGACGAACGAACACCGATGACCGATCGACTCCTCCCCGCCCTACTTGGCCTGCCGCTGCTCTCCGGCTGCGGCGGTGG
>CAJXAU010000401.1 GCA_913050205.1 uncultured Verrucomicrobiota bacterium | reverse complement strand
CGATATTCAGTGATTCCACATTACGGCGCACGGACGATGACGACTTGTCGTCCTCCCCGCGATAAGCCGGGATCATTCCAATGGATCTCATGACCGAACCCAACACCGGTGTCTTAAACAGCGGCGCCTTTGCCAGAAAACGGACCGGCCGGTTGGCGGTGATCCCAATGATTACCGGGTCGATCAGTGAATTGGAATGGTTGGCAATATAAAGCGTCGCACCCTCCCGTGGCAGCCTTTCCGGATGACTGACGTGAATCACAGGATAGTAGATTCGAACGAACCGCCGCACGGTTTTTCGAAGCAACATCCCGAAGGTTGAAGAGTCATCCGGCATGGAAGCTACATCCTAGCCGGGTTGTGTCGGCTTGGAAATGCCAGAATCAGCCAGCCAAACGCGACTCGACGGCGGCGGCATCCATAAAGTTTCCAACGAGCGGTTGGGAGCGGGCCGACTGGGACTGCTGCCACGTGGCCATGATGCCGCCCTGCGTTTTCAATGTGGAGACGTAGCGGCTGCAACCGGTTCCGTGCGGGGAAACGAACAGCGGAAAATCAACGGAGAGCCGCTGCATTTTTGGAAACTCGGCATCCCAGCCCCAAGCCAAGCCACCGAGTTCTTCACAGGAGTAGCCGCGTGGCCGGCTCACTGCCTTTGCGTTTTCGTCGAGCGAACGCAGACACTCGGCCCCGTCGTAAAAATAGAGCGACAACGGCGGCAGGTCGGCCAGCAATCCCACCTGCGGCACCGCCAGACGATCGGTCACGCGCGTGCAGGCGACGTCCCACGTTGCGCCCCGCTCGAGTACGGTGTCTGTTTGCAACTCGAAGGCATCCGAACCCTCCCCCCGCACGGCCAAGCCGGTGTTCGAACTCGACCAGCCGAACGGGTGCGAACAATACATCAACGCCGTCCCACCGGTCGGCGACTCGAACACCACCGGGTCCTTGATGTGCAGCGTCGCCCCTTGGCTGGACGATTGCACCTCCGTCATCGTTGTACTGTCCAGCGACTCGACGCCGGCCGCCGCGATTCGATCGATCGACCAGACGCCGGTACCCGGTTTTTGAAATGAAGCCAGCGACTCGGGATAATCGATCCCTTTTTCGGTCGAGACGATCATCTCCAGCCCGCTTGGCCCCGGAAATAGTTTTCCGCCCTCGATCGAGACCACGGGCGCATTCGACCGCGAAAGATCCTGTTTCGAAAACGACCGAATCTTGGTGAACGGGCCACTCGGCGAGCTACCCTCAAAGATCGCAAACTCCAAACCACGTGCCCCGGCCCCGGTACCGGTCCGCGAATCACCGTGATTGCGGTAGCGCCCACAGAGCAGGAATCGCCCAGGCTCCGGCTCAATAATGTTGCCCGATCCAAACCAAAATCCATCGGCATCCTGTTGCGGCGCGACCAACACTTTCGCAGCTTCCTGATCCACCAGCGCCTTGGCCAAGTTGACCAGCGCCTCCTTTGCTTTTACGTGTAATTCCTGTTCAGGCATCGAAACGAGGGCGAAATCCAAACCAAGCAGCGGCCAAAATCAAGCCGAACCGTTGAGTTGCTTCTCCATTTTGCTGTGCGGAATCTCGCCGAACAGCAGGTAACTGTCACCGGTGACCTTGTAGCCATTCTTGAGGTAAAACCGGACGGCAGGCTCACGGGCATCGAGCACAATTGAGGTCATACCCTGTTGCTTGGCCAAGCGCTCCAGCTCGAGAAGCATCGCCTGACCGACCCCGCAACTCCGGCATTCCGGTTCCACGGCCATGTAACGCACTTGGCCAAGCGCACCCCCGGCTCGTTGCAACCTCCCCACCCCAACCAGCCGCGTGGCTTCGTCGAACGCCGCAACATGAGTGGCAGTATCCTCGAGTTCATCCACCTCTGTGCCTCGCGCCTCACCCCAAGGCGCGCGAAGGATGCGCCAGCGCAACTCGTAATAGGCTTCGAATTCGGAATCGGTTTTCGGGGCACGAATCTCCACGCACGAAGAGTCGCTTGGCCAAGCGCATCGGCCAATCCTTTTTTGTTACAAACCCCCGGCATGAACTTCACGTTCCACAACTTGCTTATAGCGGTCGTACAACTCCATCCAACAATTGAACGCCTTCGGGTTTTAGGTTGGCCGCACTTTCCGGCAACAGTTCATCCGGCTTGAAAAGCTGACTTCAACGCATTACAATAAACGCGTCCATGAAATATCTAATCACAACAATCGCAGCCGTGGTGCTGGTGGGGTGTGGGCCGAGAATCGATATCCATGATGCTGCAAGGCACGGAGACATAGATCGTCTGAAATCAATATTAGACAGCGGAACAGATATTAATATTAAAGATGCAGAATTAAACTCAACACCGTTGTATATCGCTGCGCTGGCCGGGCATCTTGATGCAGTCAAAGTGTTGATTAGTTCGGGAGCAGACATTAACTCAAATAATTTCTCTAATGAAACACCCTTGCATGCTGCGTCGGAAGG
>CAJXAU010000400.1 GCA_913050205.1 uncultured Verrucomicrobiota bacterium | reverse complement strand
AGATAAACCATCGTCCCCACGAAACTTGGCCAAGGGCATTCTCTTGACGCAACCCTAGTGTTAAGTTACTTAACTAGCATGAACATGAAGGACGGCTCTTGCGCGATTTCCGCTAAGTTCTTCTTCGGTTATTTGATCGCGGTTTCTCAAACCGCTTGGCCAAGCGCTTGGCTATTTCTTTTCGCGGATGCTGATTAGATGGGTTTGGTTTCGGATCAACAGGCGGTCGCCGACTAGGGCGGGGTTGGCCATGCTCATTCCACCGGTGTGGTTGACCCGGACGAGTTTATACTCTTTTCCGGCCTTGAACACGAACGTGTCACCGGCTTCGCTCAGCGCAAAGACATGCCCACGATAGGCCCACGGCGATGCGGTGAAGCCGGTCGCCTTTTCCGGGTTGATGCGTTCCTTGTCGTAATGCACCTCGCCGGTTTTGGCGTCGCGACAGCCAAGGAACCCGAAGTCGAACAGCGTGTAAAATTCATCCCCGTACACAAGCGGTGAGGGGTTGTATGGCGCCGCGCGCTTGTCGTACCACGCAATGTGTTTGTTTTTTGTCTCGCCGGATTTGAGTGAAATATCCCCCTTCGCACCGGGGCGGATGGCGTAGACATGTTTTTCTCGATCGCCCACGTAGCCGGAGGCGATGTAAAGCAGGCCATGCGCCTCGAACGGTGTCGGGATGACGATCGATGTGCGGCTCTTCCATTTCAGGCTCCAACGTTCGTTGCCTTTGAGGTCATAGGAGCGCGTACGGTTACGACCGGTCAGAATTAGTTCCTTGGTCCCGTCCCGCTCCCATACGTATGGCGTGGACCAGTTGCTGGGTTCGTCGCGTTTTGTTTTCCAAAGCTGCTTCCCGGTTCGCTTATCGAACGCCGCAAGCCAACTGTCCTCCATGTTGTCATTGACGATAATCAACTGGTCTCCGTCGAGAATCGGTGAGGCGCCGGTGCCCCAGCCGTTGCGCATCTCGTACGGCTTGAACATTTTTTTCCAAACGACCTTCCCGGTTTTATCGAGGCAGTAGAGGCCGTGACTGCCGAAGTAGGCGTAGACGCGTTCCCCGTCGGTTACTGGAGTCTCAGCGGCATAACTATTCTTAACGTGGATCGGGGTCAGTGGGTGCGTTGCCAGTACTTCCTTTTGCCAAAGGTACTCGCCACTTTTCAGGTCGAGGCAGAGCACGAGAAAATGGTGTTTGTGCTTGATCGGTTCCTTGCGGTCGCCACCAAAGTAGAGGCCCGGTTTACGTGGCTCGATCTCGCCATCACTCACGGCGGAGGTCAGGTATACCCGACCACTGTGCACCACCGGGTTGGACCAGCCCAGGCCGGGCACGGCCGTTTTCCATTCGATGTTTTTGTTTTTCTCAGCGTCCCACTCGAGGGGAAGGCCTGGGTTCTCCGAAACACCGCGCGCTCCTTCTCCCCGAAAGGTTGGCCAGTTATCGGCCGCCCCCGCCTGGCCAAGCGTCATGCCAAGCACGACCGCTGCGATCAGGCCCCTTTGTGTGTAGATGAATTGAAACATGGCGCGGGAAGCGTTTGGCCAAGCGCTTGGCTGGTCAAGGAAATTGACCCAAGCCGCCCGGCTGGTTTAGCTGGGGGCGTGATTGCTCCGGAAACTTTTGCGGTGGTTCTCGTCACAGCGCCCGACATTGGCTTGGCCAGGCGCTTGGCCAAGGCCGCGCTCGAGGCCAAGCTGGTCGCCTGCGCCAACCTCGTCCCTGCCATTGAGTCGCACTATTGGTGGGAAGGAAAACTGGAGAGCAGCGAAGAGGTGCTCGCCATCTTCAAAACAAGGCAGCAGCATATTCCGGAGTTGGAACGAGTCGTCCGCGAAATTCACCCTTACGACACTCCGGAGTTTGTGGCGCTGCCGCTCTCAGCCGGTAGCCGCAAATACCTCGCTTGGCTTGCGGACAGCACAATGTAAACGCTTTAACTGTATCGTTAATCCTCTCTTATTTGCCCTTCATAATCGCCTGATTCGGTCATTTCGTTCGTTCGATTGCCAGAATCGACGTTTGTGGACTGAGCCAAAATGAAGGCTTTGACGTCCTGTTCCGTCACGAAGTATTTTTTGCCGATTTTTCTGGCTCGGATTTTCCCCGCCTGAATGTACCGCGTCACCGTTCGATACTTTAAATCAAGCATTTCAGCCACTTCATTGGCGTCAAACGCCTTGAAATCATCTACTTCAATCATCGGTCAGAGACCGTTAAAAACCATATTCAACCATGAATTGTCAATCAAATACATTAAAGTACAATTAAATACCTTTTTACTGGTTCAACTTGGTTGAGCCGACTTTATTGTGGTTTGGCATTGTTCTTGTCGCTTTTTCCGCTTTTGGTACAGTCCGCCCCCTTTTTTGGGTTCGACCATGGAGAAAGAAATCAACCGACGACGCACGTTCGCCATCATCTCCCACCCTGACGCGGGCAAGACGACGTTGACTGAAAAGATGCTGATGTACGGCGGCGC
>CAJXAU010000399.1 GCA_913050205.1 uncultured Verrucomicrobiota bacterium | reverse complement strand
ACGATTCTCCGGAGGTATTCAAACCCCACACGCCGGGGCGGTTGCCAGTTACCTGCTTGGCCGGAAGAGCGACCTTCCGCCCTTTGTCGTGCTGCCGGAATTGATGGGGCGCGGTGGCGGCAACATGCCCAACGGCCAAGCCGGCGGATTTCTCGGCAAGGCGCATGACCCGTTTGCGCTCAACGCCAACCCGGCGCAGAAAAACTTCAAAGTGCCCGACCTGTTGCCGCCCGACCAGATCGGGGCTGCTCGGCTCGATCGTCGGCGCAAGATGCGCGACATTGTCGATGGCGCGGTGAAGAATTTTGAAGCCAGCGAGGACGCCCGTTTGCTCAATGACAGCTTTCACTCCGCCTTCCGCATGATGACCAGCGAACAGGCCCGCGCGGCGTTCGACATCACCAAGGAAAAACCGGCTGTGCGGGAACGCTACGGCATGAATCGTTTTGGCCAATGCTGTCTGCTCGCCCGGCGGCTCGTCGAAAATGGCGTCCGCATGGTCACGATCAACAGCTTCCTCACCGTCTTCGATCAACTCTCGTGGGACATTCACGGCTCGAAGCCGTTCATCTCCGTCAAGCAGATGAAGGAACAGGTCGCCCCGATGTACGATCAGGGCTACAGCGCACTGATCGAGGACCTGCACGAGCGCGGTCTGCTCGACGACACGATGGTGACCACGCTGTCGGAATTCGGCCGCACGCCCAAGGTCAACCCGGCCGGTGGACGCGACCACTGGCCTCAATGCTTCACCTGCTCCTTCGCCGGCGGCGGCGTGCAGGGCGGACGCGTGGTGGGCAAGAGTGACCCCATCGGCGGATTCCCGGCCGAGCGACCGGTGGAGCCGGGCGACGTCGTGGCGACGATATTCCACAGCCTTGGTCTCAACCCCGAGGCCACCCTCCCTGGGCCAAGCGGACGCCCCTTCCCGCTGGTCGACTTTGGCAACGAACCCATCAAGGAACTATTCGCATGAGATCACGAATTGCACTTGGCCAAGCGCTGTTGTTCCTCGCGCTGACCCTCCCGGCCGCCGCCGAGGACGAACGCAAACTGAGTTTCCGGCATGACGTGCTGCCGGTGTTGTCGAAGATTGGTTGCAACGGTGGCGGTTGCCACGGCGCATTGGCCGGCAAGGGCGGCTTCCGCCTAAGCCTCAATGCCTACGACCCGGCCACCGACCATTACAACATAACGCGAGAAAACCGGGGACGACGCATCGAGTTTGCTGCACCGGCGAGCAGCCTATTCGTCACCAAGCCCACGGCGGCCGTCCGGCACAAGGGCGGCAAAGTGTTGCACGAAGATTCGGAGGCGTACCAGATTCTCACGCGCTGGATTCAGCAAGGCGCACCCGGGCCAAGCGACAGCGACCCCACGATCGAGCGCGTCGAGATGTCCCCCACCCTGTCTCAGTTGAAAAAAGGCCAAGCGCAGCAGTTGACTGTTCGCGCGTTTTTCAGTGATGGCACCGAGCGCGACGTCACCCGCTGGGCGCGGTTCGCCTCGACCGACGCAACCGTGGCCGAGGTGGACGAAGCCACCGGCTTGGCCAAGGTCATCGGCCACGGCGAAGGCGCCGTCACCGCCTGGTACTCGGGGCAAATCGCACTGGCCCGCATCACGTCCCCTTGGCCAAGCGCCATTCCGGATGAGGTTTACAGCCAAGCGCCCCGGCGCAATATCATCGACGACGCCGTACTTGGCCAGTTGCGCCGACTAAACCTCAAGCCGTCACCGAGGAGTTCCGACAGCGAGTTCGTTCGTCGAGTTCACCTCGACGTCGTCGGCATGCTCCCAACCCCTGAGGTCACCCGGGCGTTTCTCGCTGATCCATCGGAAACCAAGCGCGACGCAATGATCGAGTCGCTGCTCGCCCAGCCGGAGTTCGTCGATTACTGGACCTATCGGCTGTCCGACCTGTTTTTGATCAGCGGCCGCAAGCTTCGCCCGGACGCGCTCAAGTCGTATTATCAATGGCTGCGCGGCGAGATGGAAAATGGCACGCCGTGGGATCAAATCGTGCGGCAGGTCGTCTCGGCCCGGGGTGACACGATGAAAAACGGAGCCACGAATTTTTACTCTGTTCATCAGGATCCCGAGACCATGGCGGAGAATGTCAGCCAAGCGTTCATGAGCCTCTCGATCAACTGCGCCAAGTGCCACAATCATCCGTTGGAAAAATGGACCAACGACCAGTATTACTCGTTCGCCAACCTGTTCGCGCGCGTGCGGGCCAAGGGCTGGGGCGGCGATGCCCGCAGCGGCAACGGCGCAAGGACGCTTTTCATTGCCAACCGTGGCGACCTGATTCAGCCGCGCACCGGCAAGCCCCAACCGCCGGCACCGCTCGATGGTCAGGCGATCGAAAGCGACTCACCGGAAGACCGCCGCGAGGCGTTGGCCGACTGGCTGACTGCACCCGAAAACCCCTACTTCACCCGCTCCATCGCGAACCGAGTCTGGGCCAACTTTTTCGGGCGCGGCATCGTGGA
>CAJXAU010000398.1 GCA_913050205.1 uncultured Verrucomicrobiota bacterium | reverse complement strand
ATTTTGATTGGCGCGTTTATGGGAGGAATCCGGCACGGGGACGTTTTAATCACCGTCGCCTTCCCTCACAAGACAGAACCAGCAGCTTGTCGATTGGCTGAACGGCTGATAAGCAATTCCGCAGTAAGTAATGAAACCACAAATCATCTTTTCAATCTTGGCTGTTTTAGTGACCGGCTGCGGCAAACCGACGCCTCCTGATATCTCTATCCATGAAGCAGCAATGGAGGGCGACATAGAGGCTATCAAGCAACACTTGGCAGCGGGAACAGATCCAAACTCAGCGAATCTTGGAGAGCGGTATTTGGAGGATTTCATTAATCCTCCACTGCATTACTCGAAAAACAAGGAAGTTGCCGAGTTGTTGATTGCCGGTGGCGCAGACGTGAATTTTAAGGATCAGACCGGCGCGGCCATTTTACACTACTGGGCCTTCTTCCCATACGGAGAAACCGAGTTAATTGAGTTGCTCATTGCAAACGGAGCCAATGTGAATATCAAGGATTCACTCGGCAATACTCCATTGGATAAAGCGATATATGGAAGTACCCGCTGGCACAAAGCCGCCAGAGAAGAAAGGGTTAAAATAGCTGCGATACTGCGAAAGCACGGCGGGGAAAGCGGAGCAAAGGAATCCATCGTAGCGGCAGTGAACTCAGGAAATGCGGAGGCCGTAAAAAAACACATATCCAACGGGGGAGAAGAATCGAAAAAAATCAAAGATGTATTTAGCCGGGCAGTACAGTTGGATCACGCGGAGATCGTGGACCTGCTCCTGGCCAGCGGGACAGATTTGAAAGCCAAGCTGGATGGATTATTACATCAGGTTAAGTCAGTTGAAGTTGCGAATTTATTAATTGAAAATGGAGCGAACGTGAACGCGAACTCTCAATTTGGTGGCACGCCATTGCACTCGATCATCCGCCATAGGTTTCTCGATATGAATCAAAACAACACCGTTCAACTGGTGGGATTATTAATTACAAAAGGAGCAAATGTAAACGCTGTGAACGGTCAAGGGAGGACGCCTCTTGATTTGCTTTATAGCTCCAGTATGCCAGGCAATCCTGCAGCGGAAGCCGCCGCCCCCAGCGGGCCGTTAGCCGAGCTTCTCCGCAAACATGGAGGCAAGACAGGGATGGAGATTGGGAGTGAATAACCCGAAATAAGGAGAAATGAGTTCAATTGATCGAAAAAACGTGGTGCTGCTTGGCCTTGGGCGGGCGGGGAAGTTTCACATCCAGAGTATTCAGGCGATACCAGGCCTGCGGCTGAAGTGCGTGGTGGATGTTGATGAAGCCAGGGCCAAGCGCTTGGCCGCCGAATTGGAGTGCGACTACGCAACGGACGCGGACGGGCCGCTTGGCCAAGCGGACGTCGATGCCGTGATCGTTGCTTCGCCGACGCATGAACATTTCGGGCAGATCCAAAACGCGCTCAAGGCCGGCAAACCGGTCTTCACGGAAAAACCGCTGGGCAGTGACCTCAACGAGATTGATACCTGTTTCGACTTGGCCAAGCGCGCCGACCTGCCGCTGTTCGTCGGCTTCAATCGTCGTTTTGATCCGTCTTTTTCAAGTCTCGCCGCCGGGGTACAGGCTGGACATGTGGGGGTGCTCCAAATGTTGCGCGTCACCTCCCGAGACTCGCCGCTCCCGACGATGGAATACATCAGCACATCACACGGCATTTTTCATGACTGCATAGTCCACGACTTCGACATGCTGCGCTTTATCACCGGCCGGAATCCTGTGGAGATATTCGCCGCCGGCAGCAGCTTTGTCGAAGGCATTGGAAAACTAAACGACCTGGACAACGTCCTCGTCACTCTCAAGTACGACGACGGCATGATCGCCAGCATCGACGTAAACCGATTTGCGGCATACGGGTACGATCAACGAATCGAGGTGTTCGGCAGCGAGGGGATGTTGCAGGCGGAAAACCGGGCACCGGTCTCCACCGTGTTGTCGAACAAGGAAGGCCTGCACAGGCCTACGATTGAATACTCATTTCCCAGTCGGTACAAAGAGGCGTACCATCGCGAGCTGGTTGAATTTCTCGAATGCATCAACGAAGGAAAGTCGGCGCCGGTCACGCATGAAGAAGTCCGCATGAGTTTCATCCTCTCAGAGTTGGGTGAGCAGTCCCACCGCGAAAACAAACCGCTCAAAGTGAGCGACCATCCCGGCCTTGCCGGCTCAGGCTCTGTTTGATACGGAAGCGCGAGATGATGATCCGATTTAAAGTACACACACTTTCGATAGTTGCGTTTGCGATTTTTTTATTGGCATCGCTTGGCCAAGCGGAGGCGGCGAAGCAGCCGAACATATTGATCGTGATCGCAGATGACTTGAACAAGGATAGCGTTGGCGTCTACGGCAATAAGGATGTGAAGACGCCAAACATCGACCGGCTGGCTAGCCAAGGGATGCGGTTTAACTTGGCGTACACATCAACGGCCATGTGTGCACCGACACGCCAGCAGATGTACACCGGCCT